>QNZW01000005.1 GCA_003978375.1 Sulfurovum sp. | reverse complement strand
CAGGGGTAGAGTTTAGTTTGGGGGAAGAAGATGATGAACCTGCATGGGGACTCTTTGTAGATTATCAACGTCTACTTATAAGCTCAGATGTTCCAGATATGGATGTAGTCTCTGGGGGGATTACTTACGACTTTTAAGCGTTGAAGAAACTCTAAACGCTTAATAAATTTCTTTTTATCAAGAAAAAAACTTAATGAAAAAACAAGTATCTTTTGAGATACTTGTTTTATAATCTAACTATTAAACTTCAATTAACCTCAAAAAAGTATACTTTCCTTAAGTAATTATTTAGGAGTGGCACTTGAGTCAAATCATAGAAAATATAAAAACAGAAATAGCGAAAGTTCTTGTAGGACAAGATAAAATGGTAGAAGGTCTTTTGGCCGGTTTACTTTCTCGCGGACATATATTGCTTGAAGGTGTTCCAGGGTTGGCTAAAACAACAGCAGTCAATGCTTTAGCCAAGACATTAGGGCTTGACTTTAAACGTGTGCAGTTTACACCTGATTTGCTCCCTTCAGATATTATTGGGACTGAAATATACGATCCTTCTAACAATACATTTAAAATTAAACAAGGGCCTGTTTTTACGAATTTATTGTTAGCAGATGAGATCAACAGGGCACCAGCCAAAGTGCAGTCTGCATTGCTTGAAGTAATGCAAGAGAGACAAGTAACTATTGGAGATGAGACATTTAAGATAAGCCCGCCTTTTCTTGTTATGGCAACGCAAAATCCCGTTGAGCAAGAAGGTGCATATGAGTTGCCAGAAGCACAACTAGATAGATTTATGATGAAATTGGTAGTTGGCTACAATAGTAAAGAAGAAGAACTAGAGATAGCTAGACGTGTAGCAAATAATAGTTTTGGTGATATTCAACAGGTAGCAACGCTTGAAGACTTAGAAAAGATAAGACAAGAAGCGATGGATGTACATATAGATAGAGAAGTTGAAGCATATATTATAGACCTTGTAGATGCCACACGTAATCCTAGAGCTTATGGATTAGAAGAACTTGAACCGTATATAGAATTTGGTGCAAGTCCAAGAGCAAGTATAGATATGTATAAGGCAAGTAGAGCTATAGCATACCTTAAAGGTCAAGATTATGTTTCTCCTTTAGAGATAGCATATATTGCGAAAGAGGTATTACGTCACCGTATTATATTGAGCTATGAAGCACAAGCAGAAGATGTTACACAAGATGAAATCATAGAGAAAATTCTTGCAGCAGTACCAATTCCTTAACATGTATAAAGAATAGTCTAATGTGTGATGTATGTAGTGAAATATAAATGAACGAGGTCATATAGTGGCTTTAAAAACTATCCTACAAGAGGTGTAATGAATAAACAAGCAAAAAAAATTATTTTAAAAACCAAAAAACAAGTTTATGGAGATATGCTTGGAAATAATGCTTCATTGTTTCAAGGTGAAGGTTTTGAGTTTGCAGAGCTTCGCGAATATGTGTATGGTGATGATGTTCGTAAAATTGACTGGAAGACAACTGCAAAATTAGGGAAGCCTTTTGTAAAGATTTATAAAGAGGAGCGTGAACTCAATGTCGTGGTACTCTCCTTGCTTTCTGGTTCTACATATTTTGGTACAGTAAGACAAAAGCTCGATGTCATTGCAGAAATGGTTGCAACTTTAGGATTTTCTGCTGTCAAAAATAGTGATTTGTTCTCACATATTATTTTTGCAGATAAAATGTATACATTTTCCAAACCAAGTAAAAAGCTTTTTTCTGTACATAAAGCCGTGAATGATGTCATAACATTTGAATCTCTTGGAAAAGAAGCTGATTACAATGCCTTAGTAGAAGTGTTAAGCAATCGTCTTAAAAAGAAAGCATTGATTTTTATACTTTCTGATTTTGTAGGAGATATAGATTTGAAATTACTTGCAAAAAAACATGACATATTTGCAGTCATTGTACGCGATAAATTTGAAGAAAATCCTTCTGAGCTTGGATATTTAAGATTGATAGATATGGAGACTGTACAGAGTTTTGAAGGCAATATTGATGCAGGAATGTTAAATAACTACAAAAAGGCCTTACATGACAATGATGAAAAACTCTATAAACAGTTTAAAAAACAAGGTGTACGATTTGCCAAAATATATACAGATGAAGAGCCAACGTTAAAACTGATGAAACAAATGAGGTAAGTACAATGGAAAATAATATAAGTACACAACTAAGGGATATCAAACCACTATTAGAGATACCAGATAGCTCATATTATATCTATTGGGGGCTTATTGTTTTTGGTCTACTATTGTTGTTTGGTATTGTATTTTTTGTGATTAAAAAAGTATGGGAAAACAGAAAAGTTAATCTTTCTAAGCGTTATGTGGAAGCACTTAAAAATATTAATTGGATTGATACAAAAAAGTCAGCCTATGAGGCAACGTACTATGCAAGACTTCTTGCTACAGATGAAAGAAAAAAAGAGTTATTTTCGCAGCTTGAGCCAATGTTAGAACAGTACAAATACAAAAAAGAAGTAGAGAATTTAGATATAGATACACGAAATAAATTTAATCTTTATGTGCAGGTAGCAAATGAGTCAATTTAGTTTTGAATATCCATTATTATTGTTGGTTATACTATTTTTTATTGTATGTGCTCAGTTTTGCAAAATGAAGATGCGTGCTATTTTTTTCCCCCATGTTAAATCTTTAATGGCTAAAAATGTAAAACGTTTTTCATGGTTAGAAGTGCTTAAATGGACGGGGATTGTTTTGGCAGTCATTGCTTTGGCTTCCCCAGTGATAACAAAATCTTATTCTCATTCTAAAAAAGAAGGACGCGATATTGTGTTGATTATAGACTCAAGTGATTCTATGAGACAACGCGGGTTTGATCCTAATGATCCATGGAAAAATAAATTTGACGTGGTCAAAGAGGTAGTAGGTGATTTTATAGAAAAAAGAGAACAAGACCGTATAGGTATGGTCACATTTGCAGATATTGCATTTATCTCGTCACCATTAACATTTGAAAAAAAGTTTTTAACAGATATTACACGTATGCAAGAGTTGGGAGTAGCAGGAAAGCGTACAGCAATCAATGATGCTATTGTACAAAGTTATAATTTGCTTACAAAAAGTAAAGCCAAATCTAAAATAGCAATATTGCTGACTGACGGTGTAGACAATATGTCTAAAGTACCTTTTGCAGATGTCCTAAACCTCATAGAAAAACGCGATATCAAGTTGTATGCGATTGGTATAGGAGATGCACGTGATTATAACGGAAAATATTTGCAAGCCTTAGCCAAAGCAGGAAAAGGTGTGGCTTTTGGTGCAAGAGATGCCACAACATTAGAAGAAATTTATAAAGAGATAGACAAACTTGAAGCGACTAAAATAGACGATAAAAAAATAGTGCAACATACCTATTTGTATATTTATCCTCTTTTCATAGCCATTTTTGCGTTACTGTTTTTTGTCTATTTTAGAGATATGAGGAACTTATAATGCAAGTAGATGGTTTTATATACTTAAAGGAGGACGTATGAGTTTTGTCAATCCTCAATTTTTTTGGGTACTGATTGTACCATTTGTTATTTTTGCATTACTTATTACTACCAATAAAGAGAGACTAGCTCGTGTTTTTGACGATAAAGTACTTAAGCGCTTGACAGCAGAAGATGGTAGCCTACCTATGATAATACGTAATATATTGATGTTTTTAGCTATTTTTTTTATGATCGTTGCCATGGCTCGTCCTGTGATAGAAAAAGGAGAAAAAAAAATAGATGTACAAGGACTTACTCTTCTTACAGGATTGGACATTTCTGGATCTATGCGAAGCAAAGATGTCTATCCAAATCGTTTGGAATTTGCTAAAAAAAAGATGTCCGCATTTTTTGATGCGATGCCAAGCGATGAGATAGGGGTAGTGGCATTTGCATATGCTCCTTTTGTTTTAGCACCTTTTTCTTCAGACAAAGAGACGCTTAAAATAATGATAGAAGGCGTAGATGATTCTTATATCAATATGGGTTCTACAGATTTTTCAGCATTGGCAGAATTAAGTGCATCTATTTTGGAAGATAAAAAACCTAAAGTATTGGTTCTTTTTACAGATGGTGGAGATAAAAAAGCAATTGCTGGTTTTGAAGAAATTTTAAAACAAAATAACATAGACCTCTATGTGGTACTTGTAGGAACCAAAGAGGGAGCACCTGTCATAGATGAGCACGGAAATACAATGACACTCAAAGATGGAAAGATAGCTATTAGTCAAAGAAATGATGCCTTGGGTGAAGTGGCAAAAGAAAATGGAGGAGCATACGTCGTAGCAAGTAATGGTAAAAAAGATATTGCACAACTTGTCTCAGTGATACGTGGTAAATACAAGAATAAACAACAAGGTGAAGTGAATGTAACAGAACGTGTAGAGTATTTTTATTATCCTCTAGGGTTTGCTTTAGTGTTGTTACTTATTTCATTGAGTTCCTTGCCAAAAAGGAGAAAAATATGAAAAAATTATTCTTTATAATGGTGATTTTACAAGCCTATGTCTACGCTGGATTAACAGATTTTAAAACTATCGAAAAGGCAAATGAAGCTTATAATAGTAAAGCCTACAATAAAGCCACATCTTTATTAAAAAGCCTTGAAGTACAAAGTCCTGAAAAAGAGTATAATCTTGGCAATGCTTTTTATAAAAATAAGCAATATGATGAAGCTATTAAGGCATACAAAAATGCAAAAGGTATAGACAAGGCTAGAATATTGCATAATATAGGTAACAGTTATTTTCAAAAAAAAGAGCTAGATAAAGCTATAGAGAGTTATACAAAAGCATTGAAAATTAGAGAAGATAAAGACACAAGATTTAATTTGGAATTGGCAAAGAAGCAGAAACAGCAAAAGAAAAAACAAGATAAAAAGAAACAAAACAAAAAGAAAAAAAACGATAAAAAACAAAACAAAGAGAAGAAAAAGCAAGATAAAAAGAAAGAACAAAATAAGAAAAAAGAGAATCAAAAAGAACAAAAAAATAAAAAGAAACAAGAGGATCAAAAAAAGAAAGAACAAAAGAAAAAAGAGGGGAATAAAGATGAAAACAATGCCAAGAAAAAAAATAAACCTAAAAAGAAAGAAGGCAATGAAGGAGCATCTAAACCTAAAAAACAACAAAAGATGAATAAAGAAGAAAAATTGAAAGCAAAAGAGTTAAAACGTTTGATGAAAAAGATGCAAAAAGGGAAAATGCCTACAATGATGTATCAAATGGGAGAGAATAAAAAAAGTCAAAGGAGAGAAGATGTTAATCCTTGGTAGGGTATGGTTGCTATTTGTATTGAGTTTTGCGATAGTATGGGCTGCACAGGTTGAATCTACGGTTGACAGACAAGAGATAGTATCTGGAGAATCAGTAACATTACAAATAACAGCCAAAGGAGATAAGGTTGCTTTTCCAAATATACAAGAGATAAATGGGATGAAAGTAACAGATGCAGGCACAAGCAGACAAAGTGCAGTAAGTGTAACATTTAATGGTATAAAAAGTGAAGTCTCTACCGTAAAGCGATATCGGTTTGAGCCCACACGTGATATGACAATACCTGCTTATACTGTAAATATCTCTGGTAAGCAATATAGGACACAACCTATACGTATTAAAGTGCTAAAGAATAATGCACAGCCTAGTACACAATTTTCTTTTGCATTAAGTACCAATAAAAAATCTGTGTATGTAGGAGAATCTTTTATTGCCACTATTGCAATGACTATCTCAAATACATTAACAGGTATTCAAATTTCTGATTATATTGCTCCTACAGCAAAAGAATTTTTTATAAAAGAAATTCCTGGACAAAAAGAGTATCAACGTAATGGATATAGTGTCATAGAAAAAAAATATATTTTAACCACTAAAAAAGAGGGAAATTATACTATTTCTCCTGCAACAGCAAGATTTGGTGAACCAGATATGAGAAGACAAGATATTTTTGGTCGATATGCTATGCGTTGGAGAACCATTACCTCTAATGCATTGACTGTAGAAGTAAAAGCACAAACAAATGATGCAGATTTAATCGGTGAATTTAGTCTAGATTCAAAAATAGATACACAAAGTGTTCAAGCCAATAAGCCTGTAAATCTTACCATCAAAATAAAAGGAAAAGGGAGCCTTGAAGATTTTGAGTTTCCACAATATGATATCGATGGTGTGACTATCTATTCTGATAAGGCAAAAGTACAAAGTGACTTAGTGAACGATACACTAGTAAGTAACTATACAAAAAGTTTTGCTTTTATTTCAGAAAAAAGTTTTGTGATACCTTCACGAAGTATTTCTATGTACAATCCTCAAACAAAAGAGAAAAAAACATTAAAAATCCCACAATATAAAATAGAGATAAAAGGTAAAAATGCTGTGGTGACGACTTCTTCTGAAAAAAATGAATCTAAGCAAGAGGTACAGAATGTACAGACTAAAGTAGAAGCTAAAAAAGAAAAGAAAGAGAATACTCTTTCTTGGTGGATGCTTGTAGTTGCTTTTATATTGGGGCTATGTATGATGTATTTATGGCGTTATATACCAAGTATTGTACAGAAACAAACCAGAGCATATAAAGAGCATGAAGCATTACAAACACTCTACGCACATATTGGTGAAGATGCCACAGTAGAAGAGATGGTACGCAAACTCTATGCAAGAAAAAATGGAGACAAATCTATACAGATAGATAAAAAAGAGTTACATGAGATGCTAGAACGTTTTAGATAAAAAGGTTACAATACTTGATGATTTATTATATATATACACCTCGTGACGAGGCATTTATAGAAACAGTAAAAGTATATTTGGAAGATAAAGATATACATTATCTCTCTTTTGATGATTTGGATACGCTTGATATGACAAAAGCTTCACATCTTGTAGTGACAGGATGTGTGGATGAGATTAAATTAATTCTTGCAATAGCCCATCAAAATGATGTCAGTGTAGGGATTGTTCCTAAGCCTGAACAAAAAGAGTTGAAACGTACATTTTATCTGCCTAGCAAATTAGAAGATGCGGTTACTTTAGCACTTACTTCATCTAATAAACCTTTGGATTTACTCTATTCTAACGGTACAATTGTACTTCAAGAAGTAGTCATTGGCGATGCCCCGCCCTTAGACCAATTTGATTCTGCACTCAATGGAAAAACCTATTTAGATAGAATTAAAATATTTTGGCGTACTATGAAAAAGGTTAAAGAACTTAAACATACGCAAATAGAAATAACCAATGCAAAAGAGAATGAAATAAAACTTTCTGCCGTAGGTATGGTAGGAGTGGAGTATAACAATAATACATTTGCTGCGAAACTTATTGCTTCGCAACTTTCATCCAATGATGGAAAATTTTCTATTGTGATACTTTCACCTACATCCATTATGCAATATATGGGATATCTGTTTAGAGCATTGGTTTCACATTTGACGCCCACATCATTTCCTAAATCTGTAGGATATATACAATCTTCAAAAATGTATATTCAGACAAAAGAACCTCTAAAAGTTCTCATAGACTCAACACTCAAACAACAAACACCTGTAGAGTTAGAAGTAAAAGAAAAGGCATTGGCTTTGAGTGTAGGTGAAAAGTTTTGGGAGAAACAACCCAATGAAAAGAGTACCAAAGACAGTATCAAAGTAGATCATCTTCCTTCAGATGAAGAGAGTACAAACTTTTTAACCAAAAGTATACCACTTTTTTCTCGAGCAAGTAAAGCGCAGTATATCGCTCTTTTTACCAACCTTAGAGAAGAGAGTCGATTGAGTCCCACGTTTATGATATTACTTATTTTGTCAACAATGATAGCAACATTTGGACTTTTTATCAATTCTGCATCAATCATTATTGGGGCGATGCTTTTGGCCCCTTTGATGCAGCCTATTGTGAGTTTAAGTATGGGAGTACTAAGGCAAGATGAAGACCTAGAACTCAATGGTGCAAAAACCATTACAGTAGGTGTCTTGGCTGTGCTTACTACCGCAGCGTTGATTGCACTGTTTATACCTATAGAACGCCTTACAGGTGAGATGAGTGCACGATTAAGTCCTACTATTTTAGACCTATTTGTTGCCATAGTCTCTGGTATGGCAGCAGCCTATGTAAAGAGCAATGAAAAGATTTTAGGATCTTTGGCTGGTGTTGCCATAGCTGTTGCGTTGGTCCCTCCTTTGGCTGTTGCTGGTATTGGATTGGGATGGGGTGAATGGAATATGTTTTATACCTCTTTTTTATTGTTTATAACAAATCTTGTGGGTATTGTTTTTGCTGCAGCATTTACCTTTGCGATGTTAGGTTTTTCTCCTTTGCATCTTGCAAAAAAAGGCATTTTGACATGGATGGGTATTGTCATACTTGTGAGTATGCCACTTTATAGTGCTTTTACAAAAATGGAAGAGGATACTCACATACAAAAAATGCTTTCAAACCTAGCATTTGATGTAGGAAAAGAGCATGTAAAACTTACAGATATAAAATTACTTCACCGTTACAAGACAGATGAAATCCGCTGTGAAGTCATCAGTTCAGGTATATTGAATAAAAAAGAAAAAGAAGAGTTAAAAAAGGTGATTTTAACCAAAATAGGCAAAAATGTTGAGGTCACGGCAACATTTAGGTATGCACTATAGAGTGTTACAAAATATGATGTAAGCCATTGGCATCCTGCATCCACTGATTGAGTGCTTCCCACTCTTCATTGGCTATCATCTTTTCACATTTTTTAAGTTCTGCTTGAAATGCATGAATACCTTCTAGTACATTGTGTTTATTTTGTTTAAAAATATCTTCCCACATATTGGGACTAGATTTAGCAATACGACTCATATCTTTAAATCCACCACCAGCCAAAGCAAGAATATTTTCTTTGTCTTCTTGTTCCATGACTGAATTTGCAAGAGCATAAGAGATAGTATGAGGCATATGAGATATAAATGCAGCGTGTCTATCGTGTTCTTTGGCATCCATATAAACAAGCTTCATACCCATGTGACTAAAGAGCTCTTTTGCCACCTTTTGTTGATGTGTGCCACTCTCTTGTATATCACAAAGTACAACAACCTTCTCTTTGTAAAGATTGGCAATAGCTGCTGAAGGACCAAATTTTTCAGTCCCTGTCATAGGATGTGCTGTCACAAAATGGTGGCGTATTTCCTTAGGAATGGCTTGTGAAATTCTTTCTTTTGTGCCTCCTAAATCTATGACGGTACATCTATCCAAAAGAGGAGGAAAAGATTGGATTATAGCAATAATACTATTGACTGGAACCGCAAGAAAAATAACATCACAAGAAGATAGCTCATCTAGAGTTGATACTATTTCATCGACCAATCCTAAAGAGAGTGCTTCTTTGCAATGCGCTTCATTGTGGTCTAGTCCAACAAAATAAAAGTCATCTGAAATCTCTTTGAGTGCAATCGCCAAGGAGCCTCCCATAAGTCCAAGACCTACAATGCCAATTTTTTGTTTTTGCATAGTTTCTCCTCTTTTTTGTCATAGTTTGTAAGCAATACATCCAAAATTTACAATAAAAATTACGTAGATCTAATCTTCGATAACGCTATTGTGTAATTTGGGATAAACAATCGCTAGGATTATAGCATTATTTTTTATGAGTTTCTTAGACTAAAAAAGATAAAATAGTAACAAATATATATTAAGGTTTACTATGAAGATGAAAAAGATAGTATTGGCTTGGGTACTGCTAGGCTCATTTATTTTGGCACAAAAAGTAACTCAAGTTAAATTTGAAGGGCTTGCACACATCTCTCCATCTATGGCTATGGAGATAGCAGATATTCATGTAGGAGATCAGATAAATACGGGAAAGATTAATGAATCTATTAAAAATCTTTTTTCTCAAGGCTACTTTACAGATGTATGGGTAGATAGAAAAGGTGGAACGCTTATCTATCACTTTAAAGAAAAAATAGCTGTAGCCAAAATTGATATTCGAGGCTATGGTACAGGAGATGATGGTAAAAAACTTTTAGAAGGCATAGGGCTAAAAAAAGGGGATTTATATGATGATAGACGTGCAGTACAGGCTAAAAACAAAATCATCAAAAAATTAGAGAGCGAAGGGTACTATGATACTGTCGTTGAAGTAGGCAAAGCACCTGTGGGCGAAAGCAGTGTTGCCTTAATGTTTGATGTCAACAAAGGTGAAAAAATCAAAATCAAGAAGATGAACTTTGTAGGTGCATCAAAGATATCTCAACGTGATTTAGAGTTAGAATTAGCCAATAAAGAAGAGGACTTTTTAGGTTGGATGCCTTTTATGAATAATGGTGTTGCAAAGGTTGACCAGTTAGAGTATGATGCCTATAGAGTAAAAGATGTCTATATGAGACATGGATACCTAGATGCAAAAGTAAGTAAACCTTTAATGCGTGTAGACTTTGGTTCATACAATGCTGAAGTGGATTATCAAGTTTTAGAAGGAAATCAATACCGTGTAGGAGATGTAAGTATTTCTCAAAATATTGTAGGATTAAACGACAAACAACTTTTAGCTCATTTGACACTTCGCAAAGGTAAAGTATTTAATATCAAGCGAATGCGAAAAGATATGGAGTATCTAAAAGAACAGGTAGGTAATCTTGGATATGCGTATGCACAAGTCTCTCCACAAATGCATAAAAATCCTGATACTAAAACGATAGATTTGCAGTATAATCTACAAGGTGGGCAAGAAGTAACCATTAATGATGTATTGATTTCTGGAAACGATACCACAAAAGATAGAGTCATTCGTAGGTATCTCTATTTGGCACCTGGAGATAAATTTAATGCAAGAGATTTAAAAGATTCTAAAAATGCTCTAGGTAGAACAGGGTTTTTTGAAAAAGTAGATATTCAAAGCCAAAGAATTTCAGCAGACAAAATTAACCTGTTGGTCAATGTAAAAGAGACGTCAACAGGAACAATTAGTCTTGGTGGTGGTTATGGGTCTTATCAAAAATTTATGTTAAATGGATCAATATCAGATAGAAACTTTTTAGGTTCAGGTATCAATGCAAGTGTTGGATTTGATATCTCTAAAATTTCAACAAATTATAATCTCGCTTTTGTCAATCCTAAACTGTGGGATAGCCTTTATAGTCTTAGTTTTTCTTTGTATAAAAAGAACTATGAATATCCAAACTTTACACAAGATCAGTTTGGTGGATCACTCATGCTAGGTAGAGATTTTTATAGACATTTTCATGCTTCTGTAGGTGTAGGCTATATAGACAATAAATCTGAGATAAATGATCACAATTATACAGCAGGTGGTACATTTGATAATGGTGGGATAGCACCTAGTCAAGACGCGATAGATTTGTTCTATCGTGATAAATATAAAAAATCATCTTTTTATACCTCTCTCTCTTATGATAATACAGATGATTTTTATATACCTAGAGAGGGTGTCATTGCTGCAGTAAATTTTGAATTTGCAAACTTAAGTGGACATTTAAGTGATGAGGAGTTGAAGAAGTATCCTAATGGATATGGTACCTATGTAAAAACTTCAGGAAAATTAGGACTTTATTATGGCTTGGAAGATTGGATTGATTATGACCTTATCTTAAGATTTAAAGCAAGAGTTACTAGTATTAGTTCAGGCGAAGGTAAAAAAATCCCTGTAGGAGAAAAACTTGCTATGGGAGGTATAGGTTCGGTCAGAGGGTATGACCCTTACTCAATTTATCCAAGAATGACAGATGAAAATGGGAAACTTTTAGAAATAAGAGGTAAAAACCGTGCTTCTGGGACTATAGAAGCGAGTATTCCTCTTTCTCAAGCTGCTAGAATGAGACTTGCCGCATTTTATGATTATGGTATGATAGGTGAAGACTCTTTTTCTGAGATACAACGTAGTTCAGCTGGGGTGATGGTAGAGTGGCAATCACCTATGGGGCCTATTAACTTAGTCTT
>QNZW01000213.1 GCA_003978375.1 Sulfurovum sp. | reverse complement strand
TTATCTAGCACTTTACTTGTTGCTTCTGCAAATCAACTTAAGCATGTAAGATTGATAAAAAATGAGATACGTTTAACATTTTCACAAGATTATGATAAAAATAAAATTAAACATTTTAGACTTGAAAAACCATGCAGACAAGTGTTTGATTTTCCCAATGTGCACTTAGTAACACATGATTTTTTCAACCAGCAAAAAAAAATAAAAATTGCACAATACAAACCAGATATTGTACGTCTTGTGATAACAAGTACAACACCTTATAGTTGTGCTGCCTATCAGCCTATTTTTATGAAGAAAGAATATCATATTCCTCTACCTTACAAAGATAAAATTTCATCTAGGACTACACCAAAACCTCATAAAAAACGAAAAATACATATTGTACTGAGTGAAAGAAGCGAACCTAAAAAAAAACCAATAGTTTATAAAGTACCTAAACAAAGCACTTCTTTTCATTCGCATGAACTTATTGTGATAGATGCAGGACATGGAGGGCATGATAGTGGGGCTATTGGTGGTAAAAAGAAAGAAAAAGTATTGGTATTAAGTATTGCCAAAAAAGTAGCCAAAGCACTCAAACGTCGTGGTTATCCTGTCTATCTTACACGTCATTCTGATCGTTTTTTAAAACTTTCACAACGTACGCATATAGCAGACAAAAAAGCTTCTGTAGCATTTATTTCTATTCATGCAAACTCTGTTCCTAAACAACGACGTAATAGTGTACATGGCGTAGAGACTTTTTTCTTGCAAAATACTAGAGATGCAAAATCCCAACGCATTGCTGCACGTGAAAATGCGGCTGTTTTAAAAGGTGCTGGTACAAATTTGAGTAAACATGTGATTATAGATTCTGTACTCAATGGTCCTAAGATTGTACAATCTAATAAATTAGCGATTGATGTACAACGTCGCATCATTACCAATTTACGCTCACGTTATAGAGGTGTGAAAGATGCTGGAGTAAGACATGCACCCTTTTATGTACTTGTAGGGGCTAGTAGACCTTCTATACTTGTAGAAGTAGGGTATATTTCACATCCAAAAGAGAGAAAAAGGCTTTTTACTTCAACCTACCAAAACTTACTTGCAAAAGGTATTGCAGAGGGTGTTGATAATTATTTAAATAATAGAAGAAAAGAGATTGAATTTTAACATACATTATGCAATTTTATTGCATAATTCGAATGTAAAGGAGAATTTAGAATGAAAAAAATAATATTTTATATGTTATCACTTGTATTGATAGTAGGATGTCAAAAACACAGACAAGTACCAAGCCCCAAAATGGTAGATAGATCAAAAAATTTAATTGTTGTGGATGCTGGGCATGGAGGACATGATACAGGAGCTATATCCGGTGGAAGAAGAGAAAAAGACCTTGTACTTCAAATTGCTACACGACTTAAAAATCAACTTTTAAGTGAAGGCTATAGGGTATATTTAACAAGAGGCGATGATAGATTTCTAAAACTTTCTCAGCGAACCAGAATAGCAGACAAACTAAATGCTAAAGTCTTTGTATCTATTCATGCCAATGCCATTGCAAATAGAAATAGATTTAATGCAGTAGAGGGGATAGAAACCTATTTTTTACAAAAAACAAGAGATGCCAGATCTCAGCGTATAGCCACACGTGAAAATGAGGCAGTACTTCAAGGTGCTGATGCATTGAGTAAAAATGTAATTATTGATTCTGTTCTTAATGGTCCCAAAATCATACAGTCACATAAACTTGCTATTGATGTACAAAATAGTGTGATGCAACATCTACGTCAAAAATATTTTGATGCTAGAAATGGAGGTGTAAGACCCGCACCTTTTTATGTACTCGTAGGGGCTAGTAGACCTTCTATACTTGTAGAAGTAGGATATATCACCAACGATAAAGAGAGACAAAGACTCTTTAGCCAAGATTATCAAACACGGATAGCAAAAGGTATTAGTAGAGGTATAGGAAGATATATAGATAATAGAAAAAGAGAGTTAGGGTTTTAAGCCCTAACGCATGGGTAAAAAATTATTTTTCTTTACCGTTTCCATAGTGTTCAAAAAGATATTCTGTGACAATTTTTGCAGATTTCTCATCGATAGGTGCTTTAAAATGTATAATCATTTTATCGACTTTGCCACGCCAAAATTTTCGTGATTGTCTGCCTTGGTTTAGGATATAACCAAAAGAGTGGCACATAAGACAGTTAGCCTGTACTGCTTCGAATCCTTTACCCATTTTAACAGGAAAAGCAACATAAGGCACTTCAATTTTTTCATTTACTTGTGCAAAAAGTACAGAGGCCAACAAGGGCATCATTGCAATCATTTTTTTCATTATACTACCTCCACAGTAACTTCATCAATACCGTTATATTTATATCCGCCATGGTTCCATTTGATATCTTTTGCAAAAGGTTGGGTATGACCTATTTTGTTGATAGCTTTTACCATGATTGTTGTTTTACCTAAGGTATTTGGCTTAAATGAATATCTAAAAGTTCTATAGGCATAACGTCCTAATTTTCCATCATCTAAAAGTGCAACATCCCAGTTTTTGCCTCCATCTAGTGATACAAGCACTTGTTTGATACCATGGCCATCATCCCATGCGACACCACGTACGACTACATGAGATTTATGATTTATGATAGAATTATGTGTAGGGTAACCAATGACAGATTTAACATTCATTTTTCTAATAGGCTTTGTTTTGGGTGCACGTTTTTCATGTGTTTCACATTCACAAGCATTGTCTGGAACACGGTATGCCACATCCATAAAGAAAAGATGTTTATAGGCATTGGTTACTGTGATATTTGAAATCATTTTGACCCAAGAATCAGAGTATGTACCAGGAATAATGAGTCTAAGTGGGTACCCATTAAGATAGGGCAAATCTTCACCATTCATCTCATAGGCCAAAATAACATGGTCATCAAGTTCATCAAGTTTTAATTCACGAATGAAATTTGGTGTTTCATAGTATGCTGCTTTTTCGCTTCCGTTAAAGCCTATCCATGTAGCATCTTTTTGAAGTCCTGCTTGATCTAAAATATCACTTAGACGTACCCCCTTCCATGTAGCACATCCCATTGCACCAGATCCCCATTGGATGCCTCCAGCAATTGGTTTAAAGGCTGAACGGCTATTTCCACCACATTGTAGTACAGCAGTGACTTCTACTTGCTCAAATTTTGTTTTAAGATCATTGAGTGATATTTTGAGTTCTTTCTCTACTAAGCCATTGACTGAGATGGTAAATGTTTCTGGATCAATATGGGTAGGAATATCTGGCATGTGCCATCGGACAAAAAATAGATCATTAGGGGTAAGTGCAGAAGTAAATACATCTCTAGGTGTTTCTAATAATGGAGGTCTATCCGAATACATAATGAGTGGTCTTTTTTCAGGGAAAGCCACTTTTGATACCTTACGGTTATCTATGGGTTGTCCTGTGACATCTGCTTTGAGCATTGATGTGCCAAGTGCTGCACTACTTGCAGTCACAACAGCTTTTTTGAAGAAGTCTCTTCTTTTCATAAATTGCCTTTTAGTATAAGATAAATATATTTTATAAATAATCTTATGTAAATTTTTGATGTTGGATTATGCTTATTTAAGGCTTAGGAAAGACTGAAAATAGAAGACGGTTTATCATATTTTTTTAAAATGTTTCAAAAAAAATAAATCAAACATTTTGATTGATATTTAGCATCATTAATATTGTATTGATGATGAAAATACGTTATTTAGCAGTGATAGCTAATTTTTTTATGAGTTGTGTATAAAAAATTTTAGATGAGGGAAGTTTGAGTGTTGATTCTCTTTGTTTTTTGCCCCACATGGGTTCTGGGTAGTAACTGTCTTCTGCAAAACGTGCCATAATATGCCAATGTACATGAGGGACATAATTTCCAAAAGAAGCGATATTTATTTTTGTAGGAGTATAGTAATGTATCATCTCTTTTTCTACAATATGAAGTAAATCATAGATTTCATGACGTATTTGGCTTGGTATCTCACTCATCTCCTTGTAAGGATATTGTGTAAATATTTTAAGCCAAGGTATTTCAGAATTTTCTATTTCTATTTTAATATGCTCGTTTTCATAAAGTGGTGACACTAGCGTATCCTTTTTATATTGTTTTTTCCTAATTTAACTATGCTAGAAGCTTGTCTGTTTGCAAAAAGAGGTTCTATAACAATATCTGCTTCTTTTTTTGCAAATGTTTCATTGTAGGGTTCGCCACTAAGATTAGCAGAAGTGGTATATGCCCAAGTAAGACGATTGAGAAGCAAAAGATGGTGACTATCTTTGATGATGCGATAGGAATGACCATTAGGCATAATAAAAGTACATTTATTTGCTCGTCTTGTTCTGTTTTTATGTATATTGGGTACACGTGTAAAGCGTGTAAGTGTCTGTAGGCTATTGACTGCTTTAATATACTGTTTATGAGGTGGACG
The DNA here is from genome assembly GCA_003978375.1 of Sulfurovum sp. Taxonomy (GTDB): domain Bacteria; phylum Campylobacterota; class Campylobacteria; order Campylobacterales; family Sulfurovaceae; genus Sulfurovum. The sequence goes on along the minus strand of QNZW01000213.1, from coordinate 8,119 downwards.
TTTTTTGATAGCTGTAAGTTTTTCAGCATCTTGTGACACAAATCCTATCGTCGTATCTGTCTGAGTAAGAAAAACGTTATCTTTTAGCATAGGACTCCTCTGGCTAATCATATAGATATCAAAATTATATCAAAATATGACTTTTGAATATTGCATTGAAAGTTTTGAATATCTTAGTATACAATAATTGGTATTTTTGGCTTTATAGATTGTGCCATTTGTAGTTTTGTTTATATTTATGTTTTTGTTTTTTTCTTAAAAAAGTGTTTAATTTTATCTATAAAACGTGTTTGATTTATAGTATCGTTTTTGGTCTGTGCTTCATCTTCTTCAGTGTAGTATGTATCAGGCAGTGCATTTTCAGGTGTGCCATCTACATTGATGACTATAAGTTCAGGATGTATAAGCTCTCTTAGTTTTTTTTGAACAACCATTTTTGTGGTCATAAAACTCATAGCACATCCATGACATTCTCCTGATAATGCTATATAAATAGTGCCATTATGTGTACCCAAAAGCTTGATTTTTCCACCATGGGAGGTGACATATTCGTTTACTGTGGGTAGGTGGTACTTTACTGCTTCAAAAATATCTCTATCTGAAAAAGTCATATTAAAATCCTTTATCACACACCGTATACTCTAGGATGAATATAATACTCTTTTGCTTAAATCCAAATTTTTCAAGCATATTTGTATAGTATTTCTTGACCATTACATGTCCTTAAGATGATGGTACCCAAAATTTTTGAATGGTTGTTTGTGAAAATTCTATGCCCATATTATAGGTACTAAAGGGGATAATTCTTTCAGGTTCTATCATGAAATTACATTCACGTTTAATATTGCTCGAGTCAAAGTTTACAATGTCTGAAAATTCTGATATAACCAAACGATAAACATTTTCATAACCCATATCACTTGGGGCTAAAAAATCAGGCCAACAACAAAAAAGTTTTTGTTTGATTTTATCTTTTAAAATACCTTCTCCCATGGCTGTGTCTAAGCTTACTGTTTCTATAACTGTTTTCACAAATGATTTATCTTTTTCAAATGTGACGGTTCCTTGATAGTTGGTAATAAGTTCTTTTGGAAGCTGTCCTGTTACAGGCATGATGTTTGCATAAGGTTTTCCTTTTTTGTCTTTACACATAGTTTTGGCTGCATAACCTACGCTAATTTTATGAGGATCACAAGGTAGAGGAATCATATCATCTGCTGTGAATGGATTTCTTTCATCCTCAATAATTATTTGTCGTATCTCTGAAAGTGTTATTCTAAAATCACCATGAGTATCTACACGTCCTGCCTCTTCTATGGGTTGAAAAACAACCCCTCTTATACATTTATAGGTTCTTGAATATGCAATAATCTCTGGTATCTCATGTTCATTTAACCCTTTTTTTAGCACGACAACCAATGTAGTAGAGATAGAGTATTTTTCCAACATGGCTAAAGATTTTTTTCGAATCTCAACCATATCTTTTGCACGTAAATCTTTAAGTACTTCTGGATTGAGTGAATCAAATTGTAAGTAGACTTCAAATCCAGCGCCTAATTTTTTAAGATCTTTTACAAAATTTTCATCTTGGGCTATTTTAATGCCATTGGTATTTAGCATGAGGTGTCGTGCAGGAGATTTTTTGAGGTATTGGAGTATTTCTATAATCTTAGGATGTGTGGTGGGCTCTCCACCTGTGACTTGTATGAGATCGGGTTCACTCTCTGTCTTTAAAAGTGTCTCTAGCATCTGTTCTATCTGTGCCATACTTCGATGATTGCCAAGCCCAGGTTCCGCAGCATAATAACAAATATTACATTTCATGTTACACTCATCCGTAATGTTAAAAAGAGCCAAGCAAGGATGGTTTTGATGTTGTGGGCAAACGCCACAATCAAAAGGACATCCTTTTAAGACTCGTGTCAATGCCTTTTCAGGTAAATCAGGTACTTTGAGATAATCTTCACATTTTTTATAATAATTAAAATCTGTTGAAATTTTTACCATAGATTCGCCACAATCTGGACAGAATTTACGTAAAAATACTTCATTATTTTTTGTGACAATATGGGCGTCAATACATTTTTTTAAATTGCCACATTTGTGACAAAAACTTTGCGTTGCACTTAAAAATAAATCATAATTTTTTGTATAATATGCCATGGAATAATCTTAAAAAAAAGGGTACAGTATATAACTGTTAAGTTCAAGTTGATTGTCTTGATAAATGAGAGGTGTTTTGGATGGTTCTAAAATTTTATCCTCACTATCTTCAACGTCCAAAAAGAAAGAATTATTTATTTTTTTTATTTTTTTGTTAATGTCTATACTACTTAAGTACGCTTTTCCTGAAAAAGAAAAATTACCAGTATATAGATTTTCAACTTCACCATTTTTGTGCTCCAATTGATAAAACTGATGACTCTCTAGCCAACTTATTTGTTCTTCATTTAGATTATTTTTATTAAAATCTAGATTGATATGGGCTGATATATTGTTATTATTCATTCTATATAGCGTTAAATGTAAATCATTAGCAGTATAATTTAAGAGTTGTTTTGCTTTTAAAACATCAATATTTCTCTTATCTTTTAAGTGAAAAATATAATGATATTCCTTTCCAAGTATGGCTAAATTGTTTGCATCTTCATCCATATAAAATGCCAAAATTTCCTCTTGGTATGAATTATTATTATAGGGTAAAGTACAGCCCATATAGCTAAAAATTGTTATGCTAACAAATACAAAAAATATAAATAATTTTTTCATCTAAACTCCTCTATAATTTTTATTATATTGCAGTATACCAAAAGAGTGTTAGGAAGTGTTAGATAAACCCAAATTAAAACCATTGCACTATGGGTATTAACAAATATAATTATTGATTGACTTTAAAAGAGATCTTTTTAATAATCTGTTAAAGGTTTTAAATGATAAAGAGCATACAGTATTAAAGCGATGCAAAAAAGTTGAAAAATATTTAAATTCCAAACAATAGTTTCATAAGGTTTTAAAAATTCCCATATAAAACGTTGTGTAGCATAGACTAAAATAAATTGATAAAAAATATATTTTTCAAAGTAATCTCTATCTTGAAAGTATCGCCAAAGAACATAAAGAAAAAAAAGTATCATTATAGCTGACTCATAAAGTTGTACAGGATGCCTAGCTATACCATCACCAAAGTCATATCCCCAAAAAGAATCAGTTTCTATGCCATAAGTATAGTCTTCTAAGCCACTTAAAAAGCATCCTATTCTACCCAAAGCAATGCCAAAAGCCAAGGAGGGTACAAAATAAGCACCCGTAGAGCCTTGAATACCCATAATCTTTTTAAATATTTCAACAATTACTACACCACCGACGATTGCACCCAAGATGGATTTACCAATAATGCTTTTGTTTTCCAAAGAAAAATAGGTATTGAGTGTTCCCAAAGCTATAGCCCCAATAAAAGCCCCAATAATCACTACAGTATAGTACAGATAGCGTAATTTTTCATTGTTTATGAGATGCTGTTTTGGATTAAAAATTTTCCATGAAAAAAAGGCACCAATGGCATAGGAGAGTAGGTCAAAAAAAAGATGAATATGCATTTAATATATCTTTTTGACGTACACTTATTCTATATGAAGTACAGAATAGACAGGGGTATTAAATCCTTTGCGTCCATGGAGAAAATCTAGTTCTAATATAAAACAAGCTTCTACGCACTTTGCACCTACTTTTTCTATGAGATTAGCAGCCGCCTTGGCTGTACCTCCTGTGGCTATGAGGTCATCTATGAGTAGGACTTTGGCTTCTTTTGTTTTACCAAAAGCATCAATATGTATCTCTACTTCATCAAAGCCATATTCAAGGGCATATTTTTCTGCTACAGTAGTATAAGGAAGCTTCCCTTTTTTGCGTACAGGCACAAAGCCTATACCTAGTCTGTCTGCAAGTATGCTTCCAAAAATGAATCCTCTCGCATCAATTCCTGCAATATAATCAAGCTGATATCCTTGATATCTGTTTTCTAAATGTGTCATAAGTATATCGAGTGCTTTAGGGTTGGAGAGTAGGGTTGTAATATCTTTAAAAACAATACCTTTTTTAGGAAAGTCTGGAATATCTCTAATACTTTCTAGGAGTATCTGTGTGTCTTTTGTGCTAAGTTTTTCCATGATAGAGCCTATTTATCCTAAATCAGCACCAAAGGCACAGCCTTCTATTTTGGACACACGTCCTGCGTGTCTGCCACCTTCGAACTCTGTAGAAGCAAAGACCTCTATCATATCTTCTATGACTCCTTTGCCTACCACACGTTCTCCAAAACAGAGAATATTCGCATCGTTGTGTTGACGTGTGAGTTTGGCAGTGTAGTGGTCATGACAAAGAGCAGCACGGATGCCAGATACTTTATTGGCTGCAATGCTTATGCCTATGCCTGTACCACAGATGAGTATGCCAAGACTTCCTTCATCTGCGAGTACAGCATGGGCACATTTTTTGGCAAAGTCTGGGTAGTCTACACGGTCAGCAGAGTCTGGTCCTAAGTCAATAATCTCATGACCTAGTTCACGTACAAACTCTTTTACATAAGCTTTAAGTGCATATCCTGCATGGTCTGTGGCGATGTAAAATTTTTTTTTCATGGTGTTTTTACTCTATTGGTTGTTCATATTGAAGTGAATCTATACGTCTTCCCACACGTCCCCAACGGACAGTGTAGCGTTGTCTATCCCATAATGCTTTACATGCTTTACTTGCAATATCGATATTTGGACAGACACGATGAAGTTTATCGTGGTCTCTTCCTCCACCTTCGCCATTCATTACACGTGCATAAGATCGAAACTCTATACTCATATAGATAAGCCATGGTTTACCTACAATATTTTTATACGGTACTGCACCCCAAAAACGGCTATCATTAGAGTTGTCACGGTTGTCTCCAATCATATAGTAGTGTTCTGGTTCAATTTTTTTATAAAAGAGTTTTTTGCCTAACTCTTCTACATCAATCAATCGCATATCAATCGCTTTACCATAATGATGATATTGTGCCAAAAGTAAATAGGAATTTCCTTTATACTCTGGCTTATATTGAATACCAGGGTATTTGCTCATATAGGGGTTAAGTGCCCACAATTTACCTCTTAATTTGACAATTTTTACATTGGGATAGGCAGCCTTAATGCTTGTCTCATCGTTCATATCGTGAAAATGGATATAAAGTTTTTTGTCATCATAGAGTATTTCATCTCCACCCACTGCGACACAACGTTTTACGAAATGTATTTTAGGTGTCTTTGGATTACGAAAAATAACAATATCTTCTCTTTGTGGTTTTGGACCTTCTATGAGGTGACCATTGTGATTAAAGTCTGGTAAAAGAGGGATTTCTAACCACGGTATATGGGGGGTAGGAATACCATAAGAGAATTTTTTAGCAAAGAGAAAATCACCTATAAGCAGGGTGCGCTTCATAGATCCACTAGGAATTACAAATGATTGTGCTACGAAAAAAATAAGAAAAAGAACAATCGTTATAGTCCCTGTCCACGAACTGGCAAATCGATTAAAAGCACGTAAAAATCTCTTAAATGTGGTCATAAAGTACCTTTGTAAGTATTGTCTTTTGTATCATTATAATCTTCCTTTGGCAGCTTTGAGTGTATTTTGTAAAAGCATTGCAATGGTCATGGGACCTACGCCACCAGGCACAGGTGTAATATAAGCACATTTTGGGCTTACATTTTCAAAATCTACATCTCCTACGAGTGATCCATCTTCAATACGGTTAATTCCTATGTCTATGACAATCGCACCCTCTTTTATCATATCTTCTTTGATGAGTCCTGGCACACCCACCCCAACGATGACAATGTCTGCTTTGCTTGTATGTGATTTTAAATCTTTGGTGTGTATGTGTGTGACTGTGACAGTAGCGTCTTGATTGAGTAGCAATGCAGCCATAGGTTTGCCCACGATATTACTTGCACCTACGATACAGACATCTTTTCCTTTAAGGTCTATCTCATATGCTTCAAACATTTTCATGACGCCAAGAGGGGTACATGCGACAAAACTATCGAGGTTTGTTACCATACGACCTATATTGCAAGCATGAAATCCATCCACATCTTTTTTGGGGTCAATGACCTCAAGTATTTTATCGCTGTCTATATGCTTAGGCAAAGGAAATTGCACAAGGATACCGTCAATACGTGGGTTATCATTCATCATTTTGATAGTAGCGATAATTTCATTTTGACTAATAGTATCTGGCATATTATGCGTGATAGAATAAAATCCTACATTTTCACATGCTTTTGCTTTCATTTTGACATAAGCATGACTTGCTGGGTCATCCCCTATGAGTATGACGGCAAGTCCAGGTACAATGTTTTTTTCTTGTTTAAGCTGTTCTACTTCTGCATTTATTGAGGTTTGCACTTTTTGTGCCAATGCTTTTCCATCGATGAGTTGCATACGCTTATACCCCTAATAATTTTTAGGGTATTATAGCAAAGATTAAATAATATGGAGTACATGGTATGAAATTTTTATGGTTTTTCTTGCCTTTGTTTTTGGTAGCACAAGAGAGTTTTATCTCAGACTATGAGTATGGTGAAATGCTATTTAATAATCCAAGAGGCGTAAGTTGCTTAGAGTGTCATGGAGAACATGGAGAAGGTAAAGTCATTGTGCATTATCAAGATATTCATGGTAAACAAGCCATAAAGGGTGCAGATATACGTAAAAAAACATTAGAAGAGATGATTAATGCAGTTAGCTCTTATCATAAAGTAATGCCACGATACTATTTGACAGATGATGAAGTAAAAGCTATATATGAGTATTTACAAATTAAAAATAAAGCGTATTTAAATCAATAAAAAATTGTTTTTTCACTGAGAATATGATAAAATCATTTTATTACGAAATAAAGGGAATGTATTAAAGTATTATTTAAGCAATTTTATAGACAGTTTTCTTATTTAACAGTAGAAGAGGCAATAGAATATTTTTCTATTTTAGGTGGCATAGGACAAGAGATAGAGTTAGATTATTTTGATGATGTTGCCTCTATGGTAAAATCTAATTTCGTAGATCATTTCTCCAAATTTCAAGCTTTGGTATCACCTTCTTATATTTTAGAAACACCTTATAAAGAGCTTCTTGTTGCTGTGGCACGTGGCGATGGAAAGTTTTATAGTGTACTTAAAAAAGCAAAGTTAAGCCAAAGTATAGGAGAACGAATAGTTGAAGAGTTGCTTTCTTTAGGCATATTAAGTCTAGAACATTCAAGAGAAAATCCTCTACGTACACACCCTAAACAAAAACTCAAAAAAGAACAACGCAGTTATCGTATACAAGATAAATTGCGTTTTACACAGCCGTTTATGCGTTTTTGGTTTGGTTTTGTTGTGTACTATAAAGAGGATTTACGCTTAGGCAAAGGTGAAGCCTTTTTGGAAAATTTTAAAAAACATGATGAACGTTTACGTTCTTTGGTCTATGAACAACTTTCTAATGATTTATTAATACACTATTATGCAAACAAATCACCTATTATCAGTGCCGGAAGCTATTGGAATATTTATAGTGAATTTGATATTTTAGCAGTAAACAAAGAGAAAAAAATTATTTTGGGTGAGTGTAAATATAAAGAAAGAAACGTATGTAAAAATGAATTAACCAAGCTAAAACAAAAAGCATTAGAGTCTGGTATAAAGGTAGATATTTACGCACTTTTTTCTAAATCAGGGTTTTCTAAAGAGTTATTGCAGATGCAAAGCAATACACTGCTTTTATTTGATTTGGATGATTTAAAAGTGCTTGTGTAAATCAAACTTAATTATGGTATATTTTGGATAATTTTTCATTCTTTAATTCCATATTTATACCCAATACCACAATAGCTACATGTGGTTTGTATTTATACTTCTTTTAATGCTACAAGTAATTCAGAAAAAACAGATGCTCTTTGCTTTTGATTCTCGTGGGTCATATTATAGATAATTTCAGAGAGTTTTAAAGGTACTTTTGGGTTAAGTTTACTTATTGTATCTCGTTTGATAATGCGTGGTTTTAGACGTATAGCAGCTAAACCATCTACCCCTTCAAAACG
>QNZW01000010.1 GCA_003978375.1 Sulfurovum sp. | reverse complement strand
ATTTCGTTTATAATCAAAGCAGATTTTGCACCCCAAAGGCATTTTGTGTATAATTTTTAAGAAATAGCTTTGGTTAACATAATATAAATTCTATAAAAAATACAAAAGTCACCCTTTTTGTACTTCCATAAGATGACTTTTGTATTGTAGAAAAACACTTAAGGATTAAAAATCGATACTAAACCCAATGGCCAAAGGTAAAGCAATAGTTGAGACTGCATCTAATATTTCTGGAGTATGGGTTTGTGTATGTTGGCTATCATAAACTTCTTTACCTACACCCGCAGCAATAACTGGAATGACACATGTCTTAGCATTTAAATAATCCATATTAAAGTGTAATGCCTCGCCTACACCTTTTATTAAAAAACATCCTGCATAGATACCTAATCCAGCATACACGTGAGAAAATTTATCAGAAGGTACTACATTACCTGCTTGAAGTTGAATGGTTAAAAATAGCCCAGCTGTTGTTAATATTTTTTTCATATTGTTCCTTTGTTGAATAGTGATGTGCCGAATTATGCACAAGCAAGATGCATAAAAAATGCAAATATTTATATTAAAAAATATTTATTTTAAGAGAATAATAAACACTACAAAGAACACGTCTAAGAAGATAAAAAAATAAATATATACAAAGAGAAAGCATATGAACACTTGTTCATATGTAATAGCTATGCACACAATTAAAAAGAACATTTGTTCACTTAATTAATTACCTAATTCTTATTATATGAACAAATGTTCATATAATTTTATTATGTATACTTGACAAATGAACAAATGTTCATTATAATATCACTTAAAGGAGTCATAATGAACGAGCAGAGCGTTAAAACCCCCTCTTCTAAAGGTAACAAAACCAAAGAAAAAATACTCAAAGTAGCCTTAAAGCTCTTCTCTACTAAGGGCTATAAAGCCACAACTGTAAGGGATATAGCAGGTGTTATGGGAGTCAAACAAAGTGCGTTATATAACCATTTTAAAAACAAAGATGAGATACTTGAGACACTTATAAGCAATCTTACCTCCTCAGCAATAGTGACACTATTTGATAATAAAGATACACAGGAGCTTCAAAAACAAGGAAAAGCCCTTTTGTCGAGTATTGCCACTACTTTTAAACTTTTAAGCTTTGACGGGCAAAATGAGGCACTGTATAGGTTACTTATGCAAGAGATATTTCGGAATGAGCGTATACGTGAGATATATAATGAACATTTTTATCAAGAAAATGTTAAAAAACTCTCTGGAATCTTCTTTGGTATGATGCAAAATGAGATGATTAAATCTTCTGATCCTTTATTATTGGCAAATGAATTTTTTTCACCTTTGTTTTTTTATCAAATGCAGGTGACTTTACTAAAATTAGATAAAAAATCAACCTCTTCTGTAGTTTCAATGTTTGAAAAACATGTAGATTTGTTTTGGGATATGATTAAAATAGTAAAACAAGAGTCTTTATTTTAATATTAATTATGTAAAATACTAAATAATATTAAATAATTAATAAATTAAAATTAAAAAATATGGAGAAAAAATGAATATGCAAAAAGATTTATTTGAAGATAAATCAAAATCGTGGGATATGAATGCCAAACGTGTACAAAATGCCAAAGGTATTGCTGATTTGATAGTAAAAAATATATATTTGTCTAAAACAATGGAAATTATGGATTTTGGTGCAGGTACAGGACTTTTAAGTTATTTTGTTTCACCTTTTGTTCAAAAAATTGTTGCAGTGGATAACTCACCTTCTATGTTAGAAGCCTTTGAAAAAAAATCGAGCGAATTTGCTTCGCAAACAGAAATCATACAGAAGGACTTAAGTACCCAAACCTTAGATAGAAAGTTTGATGGAATTATCTCTTCTATGACGTTGCATCATATAGAAGATATAAAAGCCCTCTTCCAAAAATTTTATGATATGTTAGATACCAATGGTTTTATAGCCATTGCTGATCTTGATAGTGAAGATGGTAGTTTTCATAGTGACAATACTGGGGTATATCATTATGGATTTAAAAGAGATGCATTAGAGCAGATAGCTAAAGAAATTGGATTTAAAAATATTCATTTTGAATTGGCAAATCATATCTCTAAGCCACAACAAGATTTTAGTGTATTTTTAATGACAGGAGTAAAATAATGAAATATCTATGGTTGGCTATCTTTTTTATAGCACTCATTTGGTCTGGGATAAATCCCAAAGATACATTTACATGGTTTTTAGAAGTCATACCTGCTCTCATTGGATTTGTGATTATTGTGATAAGCTATAAAACCTTCCCACTTACGCCATTACTGTATATACTTATCTTGATACATATGATTATATTGATGATAGGAGGACATTATACCTATGCAGAAGTACCATTTTTTGATTGGATCAAGGATGTTTTTCATCAAAGTAGAAACAATTATGATAAACTTGGACATTTTATGCAAGGGTTTGAACCAGCGATTTTAGCTAGAGAGATTTTAATACGCAAACATATTGTTACCGCTTCAAGAGCATGGTTAGACTATATTATAATAAGTATCGTATTAGGATTTTCTGCTTTTTATGAGTTGGTTGAATGGTGGGTGGCTTTAGCTACAGGTGATGATGCTGAAGCATTTTTAGGCACACAGGGATATGTTTGGGATACTCAGTCAGATATGATGTTTGCACTTATTGGTGGTATCACAGCATTGTTGACTTTGAGTCGTTTGCATGACAAACAACTCAAACGTTATTTTAATGTTTCTTTATCTCAGAAACAATAACACCTCTCAAATCACCCTCTTTGTACCCTACTGCCTCATCTTTTGGATAAGCACTGTGTAGTGCATTTTTAATTTGTGGCGAGAGTGTACTTCCATGACATTTTAGACATACTTTTTGAGCAAGTAATGGTTTATAAACACGTGTAGTATTTCCCTCAATGATGGTTTTTATATCATCAGCATGAAATGTTTTAGAGGCAATAGCTTTGGTATAGGTCTGTATTACTTTTATATCTGTAGCATCTGGTTTATTGGAATGATTGCGTACTTTGAGTGCAGTTCTGCGTACTTTGGCATATTTGGGTAGTTTTGCATTGATTTTTTGGGTAATACTTTGGGCACTTCCTGTACAAAATGACAATGCTTCAAGTCCTGAAGGGTCATTTTTCATATGTGATTGTAATTCTGTTTTGAGTGCGCTGCCTAACATTTTAATATATTTAACACCCTCTTGTGTGGTGTTTGATTCTACGGCCATGGCATTATGGGCTATGAAGGCTGAACATAAAAGTATTTTGAGTTTCATTAAAATCCTTATTTTATAAATAGTAGACCAAAAAATGCGATTGCATTATTTCGGATAAAATGATTATAGATAAAAAAGATTAACACAAACTATACAATAAAGACTAATGAATCTTCGTAGCAGTGAGAAAAATATAATATTTACCTGTAAGTGTGACTCTATATTTTTTTTGTTGTAAATATTTTTTGCAAAACATCACATCGTTAAAAAGTAAAGACATCTCTGACATGGCATAATTGGGTGCTTTAGCACCATAAAGCATCTCTCCCCCAACCCACCTTGAGTTAGGAAAACCTAAAATAATCGCAGCATCTTTTGTTAAATATTTTTGTACCAAGGACATAAAAAAAGGTTTAAACTGAATATTTGGACTTTGTAGTGTTCCTATACTGATGAGCACGTCGAACTGACCTAATTTTAGTGCGTCCAAGTGATTAATATCGTGCACATAAAAAGTAACATTTTTTTCGGGAAATTTAGCTTTGGCATAAGATATTGCTGTATTTGAATGGTCTATACCTACAAAATCTATATTTTGATATTTTCTAATATCTAATTGTTTTTTAATCACTTCGAGTTCATCTGCTTTGTTGATACCCAGATTTAAAATACGCGTTTTATTTTCGATATGAATATTTTTTAATGCCTGTAGATAGTAATAAAAAAATGAGGGTTCTTCCATTTTATGTATAGAAGCAAAAGAAGAGTTTATACCATATTTTTCTTCTGTAGGCATTTCTGTTTGACGATGAAAAGAGTTTTGTATCTCTAATTTCTTAAAAGAGAGTTTTATCAGAGGAAATGTACTTTTTTCAGGTGTGAGCATTTTACAATGAAGTAAAGAAGCAAGATCTATCCATGCTTTATACCCTCTATACAAATAGACTATGTTATCTAGTGTAATCTCTTCTCCTGCATAATAGTCGGCTAAGTCAGGATTGTAGACTTCAAAGTAAATTGTATGGCTTTTTTTTAAGGCATCTTGCAAAAGAGGAAAAATCTCTTGCATAGATTGATTGGTAAATCGCATCATCATATATGATTTTATCATAATTTGGGGTTTATACCTATTACCTCACTACTTCTTTTTGAAAAGTTTTAGTGAGGTAACATGAAAGACCTTTCTAACTTCGACCTGAGCATGAAGGGAAAAAAATAGTCAGGCATCCATTAGAAAGGCTCATCTATAGTAACGATTATCTGTGTATTTATTGTGGAACGGGTATAATCCTAAACGATATATCTAAATCCTGCAATCGCAAGTAAAAGAGAGAGAAATGCAAACATATCATCTTATTGTTATTGGGTCTGGAGCTGCAGGGATGATGGCAGCTATTTGTGCTGGACGTGATGGCAAACGTGTGCTTCTTTTGGAAAAACTTCCCATGATAGCATCCAAACTTAAAGCCACTGGTGGAGGACGTTGCAACCTCACCAATACGTTAGATAATGAAACCTTTATGTCACATTTTGGTAGAGATGGTCGCTTTATGACACCTGCACTTGAGGCGTTAGATCACGAAGCTTTAATAGATTTTTTCTTGCAACTTGGGGTCGAAAGCCATGCCCCTGATGGGTATCGTGTTTTTCCTGTGACCCATAATGCCAATACTATTATAAACGCACTAAAACAAGAAATGCATAATCTAGGTATAGAGGTGCAATGTTCCCAAAAAGTAGAAAAATTACTTTATGATGAAGATAAAGTAACAGGTGTAAAAACAAAAAGTGATATTTTTTATGCACAATCTATAATCGTAGCGACTGGTGGTATGGGTTATCCTAGTTTGGGTGCAGAAGGAGATGGATACACTATGGCAAAAGAGATAGGTCATAATATTATACCCCTCTACCCCGCAATGATGCCACTAAAAGTCAAAGAAACTTGGGTTGCTAATTGTCGGGCAGATACCATAGCAAAGGTAGAAATGCGTGTTAATATCAAAAAATATAAAAAATATACTGCCAAAGGTGATTTAATCTTTACAAAAGATGGTATACGTGGACCTGTGGTACTGGACTTTTCTAGAGAGATTACGCCACTGCTTTCTAAGTATGCAGAAGTGCCTGTTTTGGTTAACTTGACCAAAGGAATGAATGAAGAACACATACGCCAACACTTTAAAAAAGTATTAAAACAAAATCCTCATCAAAATACCATAGATGTATTGCTTACCCTACTTCCAAAGTCTGTAGCTTTGGCATTATGCCAATTAGCCAATATTGACCCTACATTGAGTTTGTCTAAACAAAAAGGGCACAGTAGAGATACACTTTATACATTACTCGCATGGACACCACTTACGATTAATGGACATGATGGTTTTAAAATGGCGATGATAACCCGTGGAGGTATAGACCTAAAAGAGATAGATCCTTACACCATGCAAAGTAAAAAACGAAAAGGACTCTATTTTTGTGGAGAAGTTATAAATATTGATGGTCCTTGTGGTGGTTATAATTTACAATGGAGTTTTGCTTCTGGATATTTGGCTGGAAAATTACAGTAAAAGTAAAGAGACAAGATCTCTTCACTTGTTACGCATATTAGTGACGTGGTGGTTTTTTAAGGTTTAAATTTTTGACTGCTTTACGTACTTTGGACATAAAGTTTGATCCAGGGTCGGATTTGTTGGTTCGGTACCCTTTATCTTTTTCTAGCCATAAAGGAGTTGATTCCATCTGTTTATATTCATGATGCCCAATAAGGTAAGTAATAGTCGGATATTTTGCTTTTAAATAACGTACAAGTTTAATATTTGATTGGACTTGAGCTGGTGTTAAATCATCTATTTTGTTGTTTTTGCCACCAACATTTTCTACACCAATACTAGAGTAATTTAACCCAATAACATGACGTGCCATCCAATTTTCAGGCATCAATCTATAAATTGTGCCATCGCGTGCAACAAGAAATTGTGCAGAGACATTAAGTGCAGATGCTTTTGCAATATCTTTTCTGTCAGACAATAGGCGTTGTGGCTGTAAGCGTTTAAATGATTTATCAAAGCTCATCTCAGCTGTCCAATGTAGTACAATAATTTTAGGGGTGATTTGTATGGTATTTACATGTTTCCCATAATGCGAAGCAATATATGATTTGGTCATAGCAATACGCTCTTTTTTAAAGATGATAGGTTTGTCTATTATTTTTATAGATGCATCAGTTTGCTTGGGTGTTGATTTTTCTATATGAGGCTTTTGAGAAGCACAGGCGTTTAATGCTAAAAACATTAAAAACAATACAATATTTTTTATCATAAATAATTTCCTTGTTATTAAATTGGTTAGGTCTATTTTATCGAATATTCACTATGTATTTCTTTTTCGCTTAAAAGTATAGCCACAATGATAACAAGAGGAATACCTAATGCAAGCATATAGCTAGGAATATGAAGTAACCCATGTCTATTAAGATAAAGAAAACCCAAAATAAGTATTACATAGGCACCCAAACGATAAAAGGAGAATGTTGCTTTTGTGTCTTTAAGTGTTTCTGTAAAAGTACGTCGATTGGCTTTTTGCTTTTTTTTCTCTTCTTTGACGACATCAACCAACGTTTTGTCTTCACTACTTTCTTCCTCATAGGCTTGACTATAAAGGTCATAAGGATCTTCTAATTTATTTAAAATATCTTGATCGTCATCGTGTGCAATATCATAATGTGCAATTCTTGCAGTTATCATACGTTTATAGGACAACATAGAAGCTAAAACAACCAAAGCAGAAGAGATAAACCCTATTTGCAGATTCCATGTTATTTTAGTATTAAAAAATATGAAAGATGTTATACCTAAAACAATATCAGTAAGTATCAATATCTTAAGAGTAGATTTCATCATCATCTTCATCATCATATTTTTTTTGTAGGGCTTGATTTTTTTTGTAAGAATATTTGGGATCATTTGCTAAGGCATCAAGGGATTTTTTTTGTTTGGCATACGCTTTGTAAACATTGAGTATAGCCGCAGAAATACCGATAAAGATACCTATCCAAAATGTCCATCTTATACCCGTAAGATTACGCAGTCCTATCCCTATCCCTACTCCCAATAGTACGGCTACAACCATAGAGATGCCTAAACTTAAATCATTTGCACCTTCTACTAATTTTTTATATTTTGGTTCTTCCATATATGACTCTTTGTGATAGTTATTTATATATTTCTGCCATGGTTTCATAGGCAGCTTTGATGGCTTCATCGATCATCTCATCTGTGGTTTTTGTACAGATAAATCCAGTTTCATAAGAAGAACATGCCAAATAAATGCCACGATCTAACATACCTTTATGAAATTTTGCAAACATCTCCGTGTCATTTTGACAGGCATCGTCAAAGTTCTTCACAGGCTTATCTGAAAAAAAGAAACCAAACATACTTCCTCTTACTTCTGTGACCATGGGTACATCGACAGCTGCTGCAGCTTTTTGAAAACCATCAACAAGCTTTTTTGCTTTTTGTGCAAATTCGACATAAAGAGAAGGATTTGAGGTAAGCTTTTTAAGGCTTGTGAGTCCTGCTGTCATGGCTACAGGATTACCAGAGAGCGTTCCTGCTTGATACACTGGCCCCTCAGGTGAAAGATGTGCCATCATCTTGGCACTTGCACCAAAAGCACCGACTGGCATCCCTGCACCGATGACTTTACCTAAGGTTACCATATCTGGCTTTACTTCAGAAATACCTTGTGCTCCTTTTAAAGAAGCTCTAAATCCAGACATCACTTCATCAAATATAAGTAGTGTGCCATGTGCATCACACAAAGTTCTCAAACCTTTTAAAAATGTTTCATCAGCAGGTACTAATCCCATATTACCTGCAATTGGTTCAATAATTATACAGGCTATCTCTCCTTTGGCATCTTCAAAACATGCTTCTACAGAAGCTAAATCATTATAGGTTGCAAGAAGTGTATGTTTGGTAAGATCTTCAGGTACACCTGGACTACTTGGTGTACCAAAAGTTGCCAAACCTGAACCTGCTTGTACTAAAAGTGAATCAGAATGTCCATGATAACAACCTGCAAACTTTAAGATATTGTCACGTTTTGTAATACCTCTAGCCAAACGAATAGCAGACATAACTGCTTCTGTACCAGAGCTGACAAAACGTACTTTATCAATACTCTCAAATAATTTCACGATTTCTTCAGCCAATGCAGTTTCTACCGTAGTAGGTGCACCAAAACTAAGCCCTTTTTTAACAGCTTTGATAACGGAATTTTCTATATCTTCATCGCAATGACCGAAAATAAGTGGTCCCCAGCTTTGCACAAAATCGATATATCTATTTCCATCAATATCAAAAAGGTATCCACCTTCTCCTTTTTCAATAAAAGGTGGTGTTCCCTCCACTCCTGAAAACGCACGTACAGGGGAGTCAACACCTCCAGGTATTACCTGATATGCCTCTTTAAATGCTGCAATACTTTTATCATATGCCATGCTTAATCCTTAGTTATGTATAATTAGACGAAATTATACACTAAAAGTGCATAATAAAATAGGAGAGGACGTGGTAGATGTCTATTAGCAAAAGAGGATTTTATATTTCCCTATGTATACACTTACTTATTTTGTCTCTTTTTTGGCTCACATTTAAAAAATTAAAAACAATGCCCCATGGCAATACCGAAGAAAAACTTACCCTTAATTTACAGCAGTTTGAATCTTCTACTTCTACGGAAAATGAAGAGAGTGCAGTACAAACAAAAAGTGAAGAAACATCTTCAAAGCCCCTTGAAGAAGAAGCTAAATCTGAAGTAGAAGAAAAAAATCTTCCTAAGTTAGCAAAAGAATCTGACTCGAAACCCATAGACAAACCCCTTCCAAAACCTGTCAAAGAACCTAAAGTAGAATCCTTAGAAGAAGCCACCAAAAAACTTTTTGAAAAAATAGCAAAGACACAAGAAACGTCCAAAAAACCTAATATAGAATCTCTTGAAGCTGCCACAAAAGCATTATTTGAAAAAATAGCTAAACAAAAAAAAATGGAGATAGTAAAAGAAAAAAAAGAAAAGGCTTCACGTTTGGCTCAAAAAAAATTGGAAGCACAAAAACGCAAAGAAGCACTTGCCAAAGCCCAAGAAGAAGCTAAAAAAGAAGCCAAAAAAGAAAAAATACGCCTAGCCAAAGAGAAACAAAGATTAAAAGAAGAGGCACTTGCCAAAGCCCAAGAAGAGGCAAAGCGAAAAGAAGAAGAGCAAAAAGAACAAGCACGTTTAGAAAAAGAGAAGCTAGAAGAACAAAGACTGAAAGAAGCATTGGCAAAAGCCCAAGAAGAAGCCAAAATAGAAGAAGAAAAAGAAAAAATACGCCTAGCCAAAGAGAAACAAAGGTTAAAAGAAGAAGAGCAAAAAGAACAAGCACGTTTAGAAAAAGAGAAGCTAGAAGCACAAAAAAATCGTATGGCTAAAGAAAAATTAGAAGAACAACGGCGTAAAATCCAAAAGAAAAAAAGACAGGCACGTTTAGCTAAAGCTAAACAAAGAAAACTTGAAATAAAACGTCAAAGAGACGCATTGGTTAAAGCCAGAAGAAAAGCACAAGAAAGAGCCCGAAGAAAAAAAGTGCAAGAGGCTAGAAAATATCAAAAATTAGAAGAAAGAAAAAAAAGAACCAGACGTAAAAATGCTTTAGCACGTAGCTTGATGCAAGCTAGCACACAAAGATCATCGCACAGAGCATCCAATACGTCTATGCACATGATAGAAAGATTTTATGGGTCAGAATTTAACTCCTTTACAGGCACACAAAAGAAATTTATAGAAGACAATTTAAATGCTATTTATCGCATTACCCAACGTAGACTTACCCGTAATGGGTACCCATCAGTGGCAGTACGTACCCATCAACAAGGTACACAAATAGTGACTTTTTATCTGCATCCAAATGGTGATATTTCTAGATTGAGATTAAAAAGACCTTTGGGATATGCCTCGTTGGACAAAAACACATTACGGGTTATACGTATCGCTTACAAAAGCTACCCTCATCCTAAAACGAAAACAAAAATTACTTTTTATGTAGAGTATAGTTTAAGATAATTTTATTCGCACTCTTCTTGTGCGAGTTTTTCTACCATTTTAATGCTATCTAGAGCATTTGTGATGATTTTTTTTGTTGAGGCAAGAGGTTTCATTCTTAGATTGGTTTGTTTTTTGTCTAAGCTTTCATCCATTACTATTTCTAGCACTTCACTCTCTAGGTTTTTTATGATTTCATTTAATTTTTCTTCTATAAAAATAATATTCATATTAAATAGTATATTCCTTTTTTACTTTGATTTTGGTCTAAATATCTGTATGACTTCTTCATTGGCTTCCATATAATGACCACCTATAAGATCAATACAATAAGGTACCGCAGGAAATACAGCATCCAAACATTCACGAATAGATTTTGGTTTACCAGGAAGATTAATCACTAAAGAGCCATTACAAATACCTGCAGTTTGACGAGAAAGAATGGCTGTAGGTACATACTGTAAACTGACTGCCCTCATCTGCTCTCCAAATCCAGGCAAAAGTTTTTGGCATACATTTTCTGTAGCTTCTGTGGTTACATCACGTTTGGCTGGTCCTGTTCCACCTGTGGTGACAATGAGGTCACACTTGTCATCACGAGAGAGTTTGATTAATGTGGTCTCAATAAGGCTTTGTTCATCAGGGATACATCTATACTCATATTCGCATTCATTGAGAAGATATGCTTTCATTGTATCTATAATCGCCATACCAGAGGCATCTTCATAAATGCCTTGAGAGGCTCTATCACTAGTAGTGACTACCCCTATTTTTATTTTGTCCATCTTTTATCCTATTTTTAAAAGTATTTTGTCTAATAAAGTTGTACTCAAAACACGCTTTAAATAGCCTAAAAGATAGGTAGCTTTAGTAATATAATAGCGTGGTTTTGGTTTTTTTGTTGTTATGATAGTATAGACTACTTTTGCTACAGAAATAGCTTCTTCATTGAAAGGTACAGTACTTTTATCTGCGTTGAGACTTGCTTGGTATTTTATTTTATACGATGAGTGTTCTATGTCTATGTTTTCTCTGAGTTTTTGCATTGCATTGATACGAAAATCAGAAGTAATAGGACCGGTGTTGAGTAATACAGGATAGATGTTACTCCCTTGCAATTCTAATCGTAGTGTATCGGTTAGCCCTTCTATGGCATATTTACTAGCATTGTAAGCACCACGACCTGCGAGTGATACGATACCCAATACAGAGGAGTGTTGTATGATTTTTCCATAACCTTGTTTTTTCATAATAGGTATGATTTGTCGTGTGCATTCATGGAGTCCCCATACATTGGTCTCAAATTGTTCTTGTAGTATATTTGTAGGCAAATCTTCTATCATGGCAGGTTGCCCATATCCTGCATTATTGAACCATACATCTATCTTCCCATCAGATGTCATCACAGTTTCTATGACTTGGGTGATATGTTGGTAGTTTGTGACATCTAGTAACATGGCAGTCTCAAAGCCTAGTCTCTTAAGCCTCTGTACATCTGATGTGTGACGTGCTGTAGGATAGACTTTTATCCCATTATCTTGTAAATAGTGTGCTGTAGCAAGTCCTATACCTGTTGAACAGCCTGTAATGACAATATTAACCATCACTCCTCCTAAGTATATGTCCTGCATCTTTGATAATATAGTGCGTCGTATGTGTAAAAAATTTTATTGCTTCGTCTATAGGGATAATTTTATCTTTTTTCCCTAAAAAAACTTCTATAGCTATGTCTCTATTTATTATGGATTGTATTTTCTCTTTTTCCCATGTATAGGTAAGAAGTGCTTCAAGTTCTTCTTGTGTTCCTATGTGTACATAAGGAGACAAATCTATAGAAGAAGGTTTGCTTGCATTTTGTAAAAATTGTTTGATATATGCTTCTTTATCTGTATTGAAATAACGTAATTGTGTACGAATAAAAGAGGGTTTTTGTGTCTGAAAAAAAGCTGGTGAGAGTAAAATAAGCCTATCTATGCGTTGGGTTGTATTTTGATAAACATACTCTAATGCTTTTTGAGCCCCATAGGAAAACCCTGCTACTGTTGTGTCATTTTCTAAAAGATAGGACGAAAACAATGCTTCCTCTCCCTTAAGAGAAAATCCATTAAAATATATCACGTAGAATCTCTTTGCACTCTTCATGTGAAATATTTTCATGTAACAATAAATAATTAGATATTTCACTCAGTGCCTTTTCTAGGGTTTTGAGTAAAGTTGTCACCTCTAAGACAGACTCTTTTAAAAGAGCCTCTTCTTGTTGGGAGGTGAGTACAAAATCTTCACTCATTGCATAGGTAAAAATCACTTTATGTATGAGCTCTTTGGCCTGTTGTATGTCTTGACGTCCATTGGTAAACTGTTCATTGTAATAAAGTTTGGTAGCAATACTCCCAG
>QNZW01000075.1 GCA_003978375.1 Sulfurovum sp. | reverse complement strand
GTATAGTATTTTCTATCCTAATATAAGCATCTGCTATGGCATTAATAGTTAATCTCTTAACTTCCAAGCAACTTCGTTCAGATTCAATACATGAATCTCTTGCCTTTTTTTGTTCTTCAAGTACTTGTTTTAAGTCACGTTCAAAGTCTTTAATCTTTTCATTTATCAATTCAGCAGTTATACTCATCTATACAACCCCCTAACCACATCTTTACCACTATCAGATGCTAACTTGGCATATCTCATAGTCATATTAATATCGCTATGGTTCATTAGTTCCTTGATGTTAAATATAGGTACGCCGTTAATAGCTAAATGACTTGCGAACGTATGCCTAAGCGTATGTATCACGGCTCTGTTTTTTGTGTCTTTGGTATCTAAGCCCACGTTGAAATTATCATCAAGTATCTTTTTAAGATGTCTTGTGAGTGTCCGTGTAGGCTTTTTGGTAGTCTGTCCACCTACTACATAGGAGTTAGTAGTCAAGCCCTTTAAATAGCCTTGCAAATACTCTATAAGTTCATCAGATAAAAAGCCTTGATAGGTCTTGTTAGTCTTATAGTCTTTCAGCGTGACTGTTCCATCTTCAAGCTTGATGTCTTTCTTCTGTACATTTAAAATAGTTTCAAGCCGTCCACCAGTAATAAGAGAGAGTTTTACAAAGATAGTAAGCTCCTCTTTTATAGCATTGGTAAATGTTTCTTCTTTGTCTATGGCTTTGTAGAGTTTTTTTATCTCTTTTAGATTGAGGTAACGCTCTCTTGCATTATCTATCTTTAAGGCTTTAAGCTTCTTTGACTTGATAGGGTTCACTTTGTCATATAAGCCCTCTTCAATGGCAAAGTTAAAAAGCGTACCTATGAAGCTAATATGAGAGTTAATCGTACTTCCTGCACGTCCTTTATCGATAAGGGATTTTCTAAAGGCTACTATTTTATCTGTGGTGATTTCGTTTATATCCATATCACCAAATACTTTATAGATATTTGATTTATACTTCTGTTCTGTCTTTATGATATCTTTGCTCTCTGTAGCTTTGAGGTCTTTGTACTGTTGGAAGATATTGTCAAGAGTAATTGCTTCTTTTTTCTTTTTATGTTGTAGTGGGTCTGAACCAGTCTTTACTTTGTTTATGTATTCGGCTCTTTTGTTATATGCAAACTTTTCATTGATACCGTTAGATTTTTTTCCAACTGTTACCCATGCTTTTTTATTGTTTATATCTTTGTAGTTGATAGAATACGTTATATCACCGTCTTGTAGATGATTTAAATATACACCATGATACTTTTTTGATTTAATACGTGCCAAATTGTTACCCTATTGCTACCCATTTTTAATAAAACTTGCTATAATTATATGAAAGTTTAGGTAATAGATAGATTAAACACAGCCCTTATTTAAGGGCTTTAAGAGGTATTTTGTGAAACTTTAAGAAACTAAGTAAAATGTATCTTTTATTATCCCTTCCTCTCAGCCATAAAAAACCACAAAACACATACACACCCCTAAATAACATACTTTGATAACTTCTTTAAGGTTTGATATTTTTCTTTTAATCCTTGATTAGTCCGTCACATATGAAAAAAAAAGAGATTTAATCTTGGGTATTTACCATCCATTGTGAAAAGATATCGATATAATTCCAAAAACTTTGAATATTTGCTTCACTGGTTTTTTTATCATCAATAATAGGTTTCAAAGCTTCTTCGAAAGTCTTAAGCCAATGTATTCTCCCTTGTGGCGTAATACGAAATGGTGCATGTCTTCCTCTCATTTGTGGGGCACCTCGGTTTTGGTTAAAATATTGTGGTCCTCCACAAATTTGTATAAAAAAATCTGCTGAATGCTGCGATGCAATCATCATCTCTTCTCTGTTTAGAGGAAAAATATCTCTAATAGGGCTTTCATAAAGTTTTGTATAAAATCGTCTAAATAAATCACGCATTTCCTCTTCTCCAATATCTGTTAAAAAGACTGGATTTGGTTTTGTGACAGGTGGATTTACTCCTACTACATAAGGTGTGATAGCCAAGTTTAGAGAGGAAGTATTAAAATTCATGTTCATAAAGTTACCCTTAAGATTTTTTATTCCAAATTATGTAATTGAATTGCCATAATTTAGGTGTATTGGGGTTATAGCATGATAATGCTTAGGTGTCAATACTTACGTTGTATAGGTTTTAAGTTCTTTAATAGCTGTGCGATACTTAGGGAAATAGCTTTGCACCAGTTGCCAAAATGCTTTTTGGTGATGTTTATGTTTGATATGGGCTAACTCATGTACAACAATGTACTCCATAACATAAGGAGGAAGTTTCATCATCATTGTATTAAAACTTAAATCATTTTTAGCAGAACAGCTTCCCCACTGACGTTTTGTTTTTCTAAATGAAATTTTATGGGGTGCAAGTTGCATAATTTCTGCCCATTTTTTTACATATTGGGGAATACACTCTTTTGCTTCTTTTTTATAAAAAGCATCAATATGTTTTTGAAAAAGTACCTCATCATAGTCTTGATAAAAAAGAGAAAAAATTTCTCCATCAAAAGAAAATTTAATTCTTTTTTGATGATGCTTATTCAGTTTAACAGGATATGCTTTTCCCCTATAGTAGAGTTCAAGAGTATTCCTAAAATCTAGAATTTTTCCTTTTTTTTCTTGAAAATTTTGACGTGATTTATTGATCCATGCAGATTTTTTAATAAGAAGTTGCTCGATACGTTTTTGGGGGACATCTGGAGACTTTATAATAAGGTCTCCTTTGTCATTAAAACTCAAATAAATATGTTTTAATTTAGGGTTAACAATGTGTGTATAGCGAGGTAATAAATCCATATTATTCTTCTTGAAGCACCCCATTTTTATAGGTGGCTTTTTGATTGATAGTACCATCAGGGTTATACTTAGCCGCAGGTCCATGTTTTACCCCATTTACGTAAGTTACATATACCATTACTTCCCCATTTGGATAATAAGCTTTTTCTTCACCTTCTTTATGACCATGCACATATGGTGTTTTTCTTAACATATGACCTTCTGGATCATAAAGAGTTTCTGTGCCATGCTTAATACCATTTTCTAATGTCACTGTTGAAATAAGTTTACCATCATACCCATATCTTTTCAGTAAGCCACTTTGAGGATTTTTATCTGACATAATAAACTCTGAACGAAGTTTTCCTCCCGTAAAATATTCTTTTTTAATATTTGATTTTTTAAAAGGATTTGGTACCGATGTTGGCATCACATCTGAGACTGTTTTGCTCACAGAGTCTGAAACTGAACTTGGTATAGCAAAAGGAAGAGGATTTGGAATGTTTTTTACATCATGAACACTACAACCCACCAAAAGAATTCCACATAATACAATAGATAATTTTTTCATATAATATACACCTTACATTAAATAATGTCCTCAGTATACTATGAAATAGCTTTGGATTATGTAGAAAATAATTGTATATCAGTAAATGCCCTTGGTAACACTATACTATCAAAGTAATTAGAATTTACGCATTTTTAGGGGTATGTTTTGTAAGTAGTAGATCAAGTAAGAAAAAATAGTCTTACTTAATCTACGTAAAAATTGCTTATTTAGCTAATGCAGCCTTAGAAGCTTCGGCAATTTTTGTAAATGACTCTGGTGCATTCATTGCCATATCTGCAAGAATTTTTCTATCAAGTTCAATATTTGCAAGTTTTAAACCATGCATAAATGTAGAGTAGTTCATACCATTAAGTCTTGTAGCCGCATTAATACGTACAATCCATAATTTTCTAAAATCTCTTTTCTTTTGTCTTCTATCTCTATAAGCATAGACTAATGAACGCTCTAGTTGTTCTTTGGCTTTTCTAAAATGTTTTCTTCTACCACTATAGAACCCTCTAGCTTGTTTTAATAATCTTTTATGTCTTCGTGTTCTTACAACACCCGTTTTTACTCTCATGGTTATCCTTTACCTTATCTCTTAAGAATCGGTGTCAAATATTACTATTTGAACTTGCCCCAAATAATATAATTGGGGGAATCTCGTTTTTATATCAAAATGCGATTTGTCGCATGAGCCTACTGTTAAGTAAACCCTATAATTAACCTTAATCTATTTTATAGATTTTCCTTCAATGGACTTAGTTAATCATTTCCTTGATATTTTTAGCGTCTGCTTGATCAATATATTTAGGACTTCTCATACTTCTATGGTGACCACCGTCAACCTTAGTAAGAATGTGACTTCTATATGCAGTCCCTCTTTTAATTTTGCCACTTTTTTTTACTTTAAAACGCTTTACCGCGCCTTTTACACTTTTCATTTTTGGCATATGCTTACTCCCTTGATAGATTTTTTATGCCATAACTCGACATAAAATGGGACGGTATTATACCCAAATTATCTAAAATACTTATAAAATATTTGCGTAGCACTTCTCTAACCCTACTTGTGATAAAATCTAAGTAGAAAAAAAAGAGGCTTTTAGCGTGGATAAAATCACAAAAATTCTTTCTCAAAAAAAGAAACTTCTTACTGAAATTTACTTTGATTTGCAACTTCACTTTGAAGAAAAGTATGGTAACGATGCCCTTGTTTTTATGGAGATAGGCACATTTTTTGAAGTGTATGAAGTCAATAATGATGAGATGAAGATAGGTAAGGCAAAAGAGATAGCTGAGCTTCTTAACATTCAACTCACTCGCAAAAGCAAGGCTATTCTTGAAAATTCCATCTCTAATCCTCTTTTGGCTGGAGTACCTGCTGTTTCTCTAGACCGTTACCTTTCAAGGCTTATTGATACCAAAAAATATACCATCATTGTAGTGAAGCAAAAAGGTGAAATTCCAAACATTAAACGCTATGTTGCCAATATTATCTCTCCTGGAACAAATTTTGAGTATCTTAATGAACCTACTGAAAACAACATTGCCTCTATTCTTATTGATGAGAATGCAGGTATCTACTCTGTAGGTTATGCTGCGATTGATGTCAGTACAGGAAAAACAATTTGTAATGAAATACACTCAACTCGAGATGATAAAACCTTTGCCTTAGATGAAGCTTTTACTTTACTTCAAACATACCATACATCTGAAGTGATTCTCACATTTAACAACAAAGAAATTGACAAAGAGTGGGTTATACATTATTTAGAACTTGAATCTTTGCATTATTCTGTAAATACCAAACGTTTTAAAATTGCATTTCAAAATGAACTTTTTGTACGTATTTTCAATATTAACTCTTTTCTCTCTGCTATTGAATTTTTAGATCTTGAACGCCATCCCTATACTACAGAGTCTTTGGCTGTGCTAATAGATTTTATTATTGAGCATGATGCAAGTATTATTGAAAAAATGAATAAACCACAGTTTCTTGGAAACAATCGCTATATGTATATAGGGAATAATGCCATGGAACAACTTTCAGTTATCTCTCGTGATCCTTCCGATATTACTTTACTTAATCTCATAGATAAAACATCTACTGCCTTTGGAAAACGTCTGCTAAAAGAGCGTCTACTTAATCCTATCTGTGACAAAACACTTCTTGAAAAACGTTATGATCTTACAGAATTATTGCTTCCAAATATTAACCGTTTTGAAACACATCTTAAACAAATTTACGATTTAGAACGCATTACAAGGCGTATCAAATTGCGTAAATTACATCCTGTAGAGCTTACCTATATTTCTATGTCACTTGAAGCAATTTTGAAACTCTTAGATGATGCTAAAGAGAGTGGTCTTGATATAGAAGCAAACCTTTATGAAGAGAGTCAGGAGATGTTCAAAGTATTACATGATACCTTTGCGTTAGATATATGTGCAAAATTTCGCATAGAGCAAATTAATGACAATCTTTTTAAAAATGGCATTTATCCTGCCATTGATACTATTGTCAAAACGCAACAAGAAGAAATCACTAAGTTAGATACCGTAGCTTCTCATATAGAATCTTTATTTGAAAAAGACAGACGTTTGACAACCACTGCGAGGTATACTACTGTAAACTATCTAGAGAGTGATGGATACTACTTGAATCTAACCAAAACCCGTTTTACCCTTATAGAAAAATCATTAAAAGACTCCTTTGTGACTATTGACAATCAACACTATTTCTTTAAAGATTTTCATTATAAATATCTTAAAAATGCTGTCAAGATTCATGCCCCTCTTTTTGAAGAGATTACCCGTAACTATGAAGCATCCCAAGTGAAGCTTGTCTCACTTGTAAAGCAACGATATATTGAAAGTTTAAACCTTATTGAAAATAGATTTTCACTTCTTCTTGACAAACTCATTGTATTTATTGCCAATATTGATGTAGCCATCTCCAATGCAAAAATTTCTCATACTATGAATCTTTCTCGTCCTATCATAGAAGATGGTGCATCCTTTTATGAAGCCATTGGCTTACGCCATCTTATTATCGAATCTAATCATGAACGAGGGATTTATGTACCAAATGATATCTATTTGGGTATAAATAATCAAACACAACATAACCATATCACACTCAATGCAAGTGATGGAGAAGATGTGTTAGGTGTACTCCTCTATGGTATTAACTCATCAGGAAAATCTTCACTTATGAAAAGTATAGGTCTCTCTGTCATTTTAGCACAAGCAGGATTTTTTGTACCAGCTGTTGAATTTCGCATGGGTCTATATGACAAACTTTTTACACGCATTGTTTCTCGCGATAACCTTTATAAAGGATTGTCAACATTTACAGTAGAGATGATGGAACTTAAAAATATTTTTAATCGTGCCAATGCACATTCATTGGTTTTAGGGGACGAAATAAGTCAAGGCACAGAAACAGAGTCTGCTCTTGCCATTGTTTCAAGTGCCATTTTAAAGCTTATCTCCCTTAAATCAACGTTTATCTTTGCAACACATTTACATCAGTTAGGTACAATCCCTCAACTACAAAAATTACAAAATCTTGTTTTTTTACATTTGGGCATAAAGTATGATGAAAAAAATGATGCTCTTATCTATAACCGTATTCTACAATTAGGTATGGGTAATAGCCTTTATGGGCTTGAGTTTGCAAAATCTTTACATATGGATAAATCTTTTTTACTTATGGCAGAAACCATACGTGAGAATCTAAATCATCAAGCTTCAGATATTCAAAAACTACAAAAACAAAAACGTAGTAAATACCATAAAAATTTATATTTAAGTACCTGTGCTTTGTGTGATGAAAATGTAGAAGATGTCCATCATATCGTTGCACAAAAAGAAGCAAATGTACAAGGTCATATAGAGCATTTTCATAAAAATCATAAATACAATCTCATTCCTTTATGTAAAGTACATCATCACATGGTACATGAAGGAAAGATAACTATCTCTGGTTTTGTTATGACAAGCGAAGGGTTAAAATTACACTATGAAATCAAAGAATAAGGTTAAGTAGTATCTCCAAAGGATACTTTGGAGAAGAGTTATTATTGGTTTAGCGTCTTATTTAAAAATTTCTATTTTTTCAGTGGTGTAACGTACATATTAATATAACGCCCCTCTTGAGATGCAGGGCTTTCTAAGTTTCCAACATCTTCAAGCATAGGCCAGACACGATTAAGTACATCTACCCCCCATTCAGGATTTGCCATTTCTCGTCCACGTAAGAATACACGTAATTTAACATGTTTTCCTTTTTCTAAAAATTCTCTGGCGTGTTTCACTTTATAATTGATATCATTTTCTGCTATTTTACAAGAAAATTTTACTTCTTTGACTTCTATTTTCTTTTGATTTTTTCGGGCTTCTTTCTTTTTCTTTTCAAGCTCATATTTATGTTTACCATAATCCATAACTTTTGCGACAGGCGGTTTTGCATCTGGTGACATAAGCACAAGGTCTAATCCCAAATCCTCAGCTTTTTGAATCGCCTCTGCTTTAGAGATGATGCCAAATTGTTCTCCATCAGATCCAAGCACTCTTAGCTCTGTAGCTTGAATGGCATCATTCATGATGACATCATCTTTTTTCTTTCTTCCCCTATTATTTCTGTCGTTTTGTCTACTCAAATTTTTCCTTCTTGAAGTTGTTGCGTTAATTTTACCATAAATTCATCTTGTGTAAGATTATATTGTTCTTTGGCTCTTCTATCACGAATAGCAACCGTGTTGTTGGCTACTTCTTCATCTCCTATAATTACCACGTAAGGTACACGTTGTTTTTCTGCTGTTCTTATGCGTTTATTCAGTGAATCATTTTTGTCATAAACTTCAGCATCCATGCCCTCTAATAGCAATCTTTTCTTAAGTGCTTTCGCATACGCTACATGGCTTTCTGAAATAGGGACAAAAATCACTTGCACAGGTGCAAGAAAGAAAGGAAACTCTCCTGCATAATGTTCTGTAAGTATACCTATAAAACGTTCAAATGAGCCTAATATAGCACGATGTATCATAACTGGTTGTTTACGTGTATTATCCTCAGCTACGTACTCTACTTCAAAGCGTTCAGGAAGATTAAAATCTACTTGTATAGTGCCACACTGCCATTTACGCCCAATAGCATCTGTAATTTTAATATCTATTTTTGGACCATAAAATGCACCACCACCTTCATCTATAGTAAACGGTAGTTGGTTACCATTGAGAGCATCTTTTAATCCTTGCGTTGCCATTTCCCATACCGCATCATCACCAATAGCCTTTTCTGGTTTGGTTGCCACTTCCATAGTATATTCAAATCCAAAAAGTTTCATTACTGCGTCTACAAATTCTACAACATCTAGTACCTCTGTTGCTATTTGCTCTGGTTCACAAAAAATATGTGCATCATCTTGCGTAAATTCACGTACACGAAGTAATCCATGTAAGACACCTGATTTTTCATGACGATGTACCACACCATATTCATAATAACGTAGTGGTAAATCACGATAACTTTTTGGTGTTTGTTTAAAAACTTGTATATGCCCAAGACAATTCATGGGCTTAATACCGTACTCTTGATCATCAATAGTCGTAAGATACATATTGTCACCATAACACGCATAGTGTCCAGATGTTCTCCATAAATCTGCTTTTAGTATTTCTGGACCTCGCACTGGTTCATAACCACGTACAAGATGTGCTTTATGTAAAATACTTTCTAATTTATAACGAAGTTTTGCTCCTTTTGGCATCCAAAAAGGAAGTCCTGCTCCTGCTTCTTCATTAAACATAAAAAGTTCCATCTCAGCACCAATTTTTCTGTGGTCACGCTTTTTTGCCTCTTCTATCATATACAGATGATTTTTCAAAGACTCTTTATCTGCGAAAGCAATCCCATAAATACGCGTAAGCATCTCTGCATTTTCATCACCTCCAAGATAGGCACCAGCAACACGAGTAAGCTTGAAGTTATGCAAAAAACGAAGGGCTGGGACATGTGGTCCACGACAAAGATCTTCAAAATCACCCTGTTTATACACAGATAAAGTCGTGTCTTCAATACGTGCCATAACTTTTTGCTTTAAATCATCATTAGCAAACTTCTTCATAGCTTCTGCTTTACTCATCTCGTATTTTTCTATTTTATACTTTTTTTTGATAAGTTCTTTCATCTTCTTTTCAATGGCTTTAAGATCATTTTCTCCTATTTGCTCATCTACTCTAAAATCATAATAAAATCCTTCATCTACCACTGGCCCCACAAAAAACTGAGAATTTGGATAAAGCTCCGTAATGGCTTGTGCCATAAGGTGTGCAGTAGAATGACGTATTATCGATAAAGATATTTCTGAATTATCATACGCTATGGGAGTATATGTATTCACATCTTTAGCACTTTGTGTATCAATGATGTTGCCCTGATTATCAAGATAACCTATAATATTTTCGCTCAAATTAGCCCTTTATGTATCACAGTTTACTTTACCGTGCGTTAAAAATGCGATAATTATAACCAAAATTTTGATAAAAATGTATTAATATAAAGAAAAGTAGTAAGAATGGTGATCACGATTGGACTTGAACCAACGACTTCTTCCATGTCAAGGAAGTACTCTACCAACTGAGTTACGCGATCAATTTAGGAAAGAAGTATAACGAAGAGATACTTATATTACTCTTTCCTTCTGCATATCGCTGTCTTTGTTTATATAAATGTTTCGGCTACAAATGTTTTCGTTACTTTGCCTCCAAAACGATACACTTCTGCTTCATAACTCACATAAAGCTCATCTCCACTTTTAGGATATATTTTTACCTGATTAGATACCTTGCCCTCTTTATGGTTTCGAACGAAACATGCTACAATGCCTGTACCACAAGCTAATGTTTCATCTTCTACACCACGTTCATAAGTGCGTACATACATGGTATCATCTTCTAGTTTACAAATGTTGACATTACAATTATATTTTTGGCGTAATGCTCTTGCTTCTTCTAAATCAAATGTATCTATATCATTACAAACTGCAACCAAATGAGGAACACCCGAATCTATGAGCCACCAATTTTTACCATATGCTTCTATATCGTCTCTAAGTATATTTGGTAATGTCATATCACTTACAACGTACTCACCATTAATTGTTGCACGTATCACACCTGCTCCTGTTAAAAACACAGCAATCCCCTCTTTAGAAATCCCTTTTTCATGTGCAAAATGTGCTACACAACGTGATGCATTGCCACACATAGCTGCATGGCTACCATCTGCATTATAAAATTCCCACTCAAAATCATACTCAGGATGAGGAAGCACAACTACTAAACCATCTGCACCCACGCCATTTTGTCTATGACATAATTTTTTAGCAAGGGAAGAACGATCAGCTTTTTCTTTAGCAACAAACATAATAAAATCATTTCCATTACCAGAATATTTTGTAACTGTCATAGTATATCTCCTAGTATTTTTTCTTTTATTGTCTCACAAAAAGACTGCAAATGTTCTTTATTTTCACTATTATCTATCACATATGTAGCTTTTTGTTTTTTTTCTTCAATATCTATTTGAGAATCTATACGTTTTTGGGCTTCTTGTTCCGTATATCCATCTCTTTTCATCACTCTTTTTAGCTGCTCTTCTCTACTGGCATATACTACCAGTACTTTGTCTATAGGATAACGTTTTGTTTCAAAAAAAAGTGGTATATCAACAAAATAAGGCTTTTGTTTGGCATCTTCTATTTTTGCTAGTCGCTCTATCTCATCAAAAATCAAAGGATGAAGCAATGCTTCTAATTGCTTTTTTTTTGTTATGTCTTCAAAAACAATTGCCCCCAAAGCCTTTCTGTCTATATGATTATCTTTAACCACATCTTTCCCAAACATCTTAATTATCGTTTGGTATTGCTCTTCTAATATCTTATGTGCGATAGTGTCTGCATCAATAACACAAAAACCCAAATGCATCAGACAATCTGCAACTGTACTTTTTCCTGTGGCAATGCCACCTGTCAGTACAATAGCATACGTAAAAGCCATACTATGTTACTACCATTTTCTAAATGATTTTAACTGCATTCTATCATAACCATAGATATCATTTCTAAATTGTAATTTTCCATCATAGTCAACCCATGCTGTTAGATAGACAACATCTACAGGTACTTTTTCTTGCAAAGAGAGGACTGTTTTCTTTTTTCCTTTAAGTATCTTTTGTGAGGTAGCATAGTTAATATTAGAATTAAAACTTGCAAATGTCTTTAGCAACTCTCTTGGCTTTTGTAAACGAATACAACCATGAGAAAAAGCTCTTCTAGATCTGTGAAAAAGTTTTTTATTTGGCGTATCATGCATATACACCGAATATTTATTTGGAAATAAAAATTTTACTTTACCTAAAGCATTGTGTGGTCCAGGAATTTGAGCAAAATGAAAAGGTAACGTTTTGCTGTAACGATATTTTCCCCAGTCTACTGTACTGGCTTTTATTTTTTTGGCATTCTCGCCCCATCCGCTACGTATCTCTATACCTTTTCTCGCCATTGCCTTAGAATTTCTCATAAGTTTTGGAATCATCTCTTTTTGTATAATGCTTTTAGGCAAATTCCAATAAGGATTGAGCACAATCATTTTCACAGTATTTGAAAAAATAGGTGTAGGGTTTTTAGGTCTTCCTACAATAGCTCTAATGCTTTGTTTAAGCTTCCCATCTTCTTCAAAATAGAGCTTAAAATCTGGAATATTGATAATTATATGTCGTTTATTATTTCGTTTTTTTAGCCATTTTATACGGTCTAGATTAAGAAGAATAGTGGTAATACGTCTATCTACACTTTTATTAAGTGCTTTTAAAGTTCCAGGTCCCACTTCACCATCAGCACCAATACCATGTCGTTTTTGAAAACGTTTGACCGCTTTTTGTAAACAAGCATCATAGACTGAATTCTCTGCTGACCCATTACAAGGTACATAATCTTCTGTTGCCCGTAAATGTTCACGCAATGCATAAACTCCTTTAGCTTTCATGCCTGCTTTTAGTGTGCCTTTTATATAAATTTTTTTCCAGCCACCATTGGCTTGTATTTTTCTATATTTTACAAGTTTTTTTTGCAAAGCTTTATAGTGATATTTGTTTGGGATAGCTGCTTGAAGTTGCTCTTTTAAATTTCCTCCAAGTGCAGCATTTTCAGCCATTGTAATAGCATCTGTTGCTGGTCTATGCAATACCCATTCTGTACTCACATCATTTACCATGAGGTTTGATATACGTGCATTAAATGCACCCCAATTAATACTTCCTAAATAAGCATAATTTGTATAGGCTTCATACAGTTGAGAGATCTTAAACTCTAAGTCTATTTTTTGTGTAATGCTACCATTGTTTGTGTATATTTTTTTTGCCTCA
>QNZW01000149.1 GCA_003978375.1 Sulfurovum sp. | reverse complement strand
AGACAAACTCCCCTCCATACGCAAGATAGCCACACTTTATAACCTAAGTAAAACCACAGTAGAGTCAGCCTATTCGCAGCTTTATGCAGAGGGATATGTGGAGAGTCGTGCTAAGAGTGGGTACTATGTGAGTGAACTCTTTTTTGACAATTATAAAAAAACAAAAAAACCTATACCCAAAACTGTGACCAGCAAACAAAATTACCTCTATGACTTTTTTCCTGCACAACTTCATAAAGAGGATTTTCCTCTCAAACTTTGGAAACGCCTCTACAACAAAGTGGTCAATTCTGATGTAGAATTTGGTGCATACCCTAATGGTCAGGGAGAGCTAGAGCTTAGAGAGCAGATAGCTACCTATCTTCAAAACTCTCGTGGGTCTGTGAAAAACAGAATATTATCATCACGCATGGATTTATTGACTCCATGGAACTCTTGGCAAAACTAGCCAAATATCGCTATGGACATTTCGCTCAAGAGATTCCAGGCTATCACATTGCCCACAAAGTTTTTGACTCTTATGGCTACAACATTGAAGCTATTGGGGTTGATAAAAATGGCTTAATGATAGAAGAACTTAAGAAAACAAAAGCCCAAATAGTTTACATCACACCCACACACCAATACCCCACAGGGGCAACCATGCCTATTGCCAACCGTCTAAAACTCATTGATTATATGCGCTCAATCAATGGACTCATCATTGAAGATGATTATGACAGTGAACTTGCCTACAACAATCGTCCAATACCCTCACTTCAAGGACTAGACAGAGGGGATAATGTGGTCTATTTGGGAACATTTGCAAAGGCTCTCTCACCCTCTATTCGTGTAGGATACATGGTCGTTCCCTCTTGGATGATGAAGCTTTACAAAGAGAGCTATGATGCTCACTTTGCACGAGTGAGTCTCACTACCCAGCTCACTTTAGCAACATTTATGAAAGAGGGACATTGGGACAGACACATTAGGCGTATTCGTACACTTAACAAAAAGAAGCACCAAGCCATGAAAGAGGCATTAAAAAAACATCTTGGTAAGAGCTTCACTATCGTTGCTCAGGGTGCAGGACTTGCCATACTCATCGTGCCTACCAAAAAAGATTTTGATTGGAAAAGACTCCAAACACTAGCAGAAAATGCACACATCAAAATCTACCTAGCCAAAGAGCGAAGTGGTGGAGAGTTTGAGGCAGTGCGTTTGGGCTTTGGAGGATTTAGACTTGAGGAGATAGAGGTGGCTGTAGAGGCGTTTGCTGATGTATGGAAAAGTATGTAAATTTCAATGGATATATCGTTCCATTTCAATATTTGCTCTTTTATACATAGGATGTTGTCCTATATGTGTAGTATGAAATCCATATTTTTTATATAAAAAAATAGCTCTTTTCAATTTTGTATTAGAAACAAGATACACTTTTTTAGCATTGATATTTTTAAGTTTGTTCATACATGTCTCAATGAGTAATGAACCATATCCCTTCCCCTGATATTTTTCAGAAACAGCCATTCTAGCAAGTTCATATATTCCATCATTATGATTAATTAATGCACAAACACCTATAATGTCTTCTCTCTCAATCATACTAAAAATATATCCTCCATTTTCAATAATGAAATATGGATTTTTTGCCAATGTTTTATCTATTTCTTCGATTTCAAAATATTTTTCTATCCATGCTTCATTTAACAGTATAAAATCTTTTAGATAAATTTTTTTATTTTCTACTATTTTCATATTTTCTCAATGTATATCATTATATTTTATCTCAAAAGTATCAATCTAATTGAAAAAATAAACAAATGCTCTTCATCATCAAAAAGATTAAAATTTTTGCTTTTAATCTTACAAATAATATCTTAATTTTTATTTATTTTTATCTACAATCCTTATATACGTTAATGCTTCTTCTTTTGAATTTATTTTGCCTTCTAGTTGTAGGGTATATATTTCATCTAATATCTTTTTAAATTTAGGAGATGGTTTGTACCCCAAGGCTATCAAATCTCGACCTTGTATGAGAGGTTTTGGTGGATTTTTGTTTACGTTGAGAGCTTTAGCCTTGTCCAATAGCCATTGACCTGCATAGTATTTTTTGGTTAAGGCTTCTGGTGTGCTTCTGCCCAAAAAGTCTGCTTTTGCGAGTAAAACTAGCTCTTCTATGTTTACTTTGGTGGCTAGTCTTCTAATGGCTGCATCTTTAGACTTGGCTGCATAAAATTGTGAAGGTTTGAGATGATGCTCTACAAGAGGCAAAAGTGACGCTATAAAATCATGTTCATTACTGAGTCTATACATCAAACTTTTTGTTGGTTCAATGCCCTTGTATTCATGTCCTATGGCACGAATGCGTCCGTTTTTATCTACTGTGGTTGCGATTGCTTTGCCTAAATCATGACACAAAATAGCAAAAAGAAATTTGAGCTTTTGTTGAGTACTCGTGATAGTGTTATCTAGCCTACATATATGTGCCATTTCATCTACACACATCATGGTATGCACCCACACATCACCCTCTGGGTGCCATTTGGGTGATTGTGGTATGCCAATTATATTTTGTAGCTCTGGAAAATACTTTAAAAGCACTCCCCATTCTCTCATGAGTTCAAAGCCTATAGAAGGTTTTTTGGCTTTGAGTAATAGCTTTTTGAACTCTTCAAAAATACGCTCTTTTGGTAATTCACTCAGTGTGTCTTGCTCTACCATCTGCTTACACAATAGAGCCGTTTTAGGAGATACCTCAAAGTCAAAACGCCCTGCAAACTGCACTGCTCTATAGACACGCAAAGGATCTTCTACAAACGTCTTATCGTCAATATGACGCAAACACTTAGCATCTAAATCTACTTTTCCTCCAAAAGGGTCTAAAAATACCTTATTTTGGACATCATACCCCATAGCATTGATGGTAAAATCACGTCTTTTAGCCGCATCTTCAAAACACAATGAACCATCTGTTATAACATCAAAACCACCATGACCTTTGGCAACTTTAGTCTCTGTACGAGGAAAGGAAAAATCATAGACTTCATCCTCATAACTAAACTTCAATACACCAAAATGCTTACCCACCAAATTAACCGTACCGTATGTGGCTAAAATATCTCTTAGGACTTCTAGACTCTCAAGTCCATAGACTTCTATGTCATAGTCTTTTATAGGAAGATTTAAAAAATGATCACGCACAGAGCCACCTACGATAATAGCTTTGGCTTTTTGAGATACTAAAACATCTGAGATGGTATGTATAATTGCAGGTAATTGCATGGCTTTCCATTTAATAAAAATTCTTTTAACCTTTTATTATACTCAATTCTTTACATCACTTGTACACTTTTGTTGTATTTATTATGATATAATCGTCTTAGCACTATGCAAAAATATAAAGGTAAAACATTGAGACAGAAACTCATATATATACTACTGTTGTCTTCTCTTTTGTTCAATATTGCTCATGCGAGTATTATTGCTATGAAAGATGACTGTCATCATGAGAGTGTACATGAGTATGTGTTAGAGCAAACACAATCTGCTGAATGTGGTGACCTTTGTGATATGCATCATCTCTTTCATTTTATAGCTATTGTAACAAGTACTATATTACAGTTAGAAACAGCTCCTCATAAAGATAAACTTGTCTTTAAAGCAACACAACATACCCCTCCATTTCAAAAAACAGATATCAAACCTCCTATAGTATAAATTATTTTTCTCACCCTCGTTCTCTTTTGAACACACATATTTACACTTATATAGGAATAAAAAATGAACAAAATCACATGGGTGTTTTTGGGTTTGACGCTTACTGCCTTTGGCATGAGCTATACACAATTCAAAGCACATACACTAAAATATGCCAAGACATTAAAAAGTCAAGCATTAAACATAGACAAAAGACAGATACAAAATAAAATAGCATTAAGAACATCCAATCCAGAACTGGCAGTAGAAGCATCAAAATTTAATCCCGATTTTTTAGATTCGTCCTATGGATATAGTATTTTTGCATCACAAAAAATACGCACAGATGCTTACTTAGATGCACTTAAAAACAAAACAGATGCACAACTTTCACTCTCTAAAGCCTATGGCTTTGACACTAAAGCAAAGTATATGAAAAAACTCGAAGAGACGTACACAGAATACGTATATCAAAGTAAACTGTTACAACTTCTTAAAGAAGAGTATACACTCTACACCAAAATGACTCAGATTGCTAAAGAACGCTATACAAGTGGTTCAGAAACCAAAGTGGCTTATCTCCAAGCAAAAACACAAGCACTCTCTTTTAAGACACATATGTATACAAGCAAACAACAGATGCGTAGTTTGTACTATACCTTATTGTCTATGGGTGGTTTTACAAAAAAAGTTTCGTTAAATAAAACCTTTATTTATAACATTTCAAGCAAGACAAAAGTGTCTCATAAGCGTATTGCCAAAGAGAAAATACTTTTAGCAAAAAAAAGGCTCTATGCCTCTACACTTCAAATAGATGAAAATCGTTTTAGTGATTATGATGTGGTTGCTGGAATCGAGAAAGAACCTGATCAGTCTATTTTACGCTTTGGTGTTTCTATTGCCTTACCCTTGCACCACAATAAGGAAGAAGAAAAAGCACTACGCAAACTACAAATGCATCAAGTAAAACTAGACCAAGCACAATTAGCACTTACGATTCGCTCACAAAAAAAGATGTATAAAGAGAACATTCAAGCACTCAATGCACAGTATTATGCATTACAAACACTCAAAAAAGAGCAACAATCACTTAACGACCTGCTCATGGAGGGATATACCATTGCACAAGGTTCACTCCTTGAACTTATGTTGGCTAAAAACAAACTCATACAAACCAAAAAATCACTCCTAGACACACAAAAAACAATCAATATCCAAAAAATAGAATTACACCTACTACAAGGAGCATACAATGACTAAATATCTGTTTTTACTTTTACCTTTGTGGAGCTTTGGCTCTGCTGTTGGCATAGCACATGCACATACGCAATCTTTAGGAAAAATAATCCATACCAATGCACAAATTACCCAACTCTCAAATCAAAAACAAACTATCGTTTCTCGTTTGGGTGGGCATATAGAAAAGTATTATGTCCAAGCAGGTGCAAATGTCAAACGTGGTGATAAAGTTATACTTATGAAATCTATTACTTTGTCTAAACTTACAGCAGACTATTTGGCACTAAAACAACAAATCAAACCAGCCTCTGCTCAGGTAAATACCACAAGAAAACTTTACAAAAAAGGACTTGCTTCTAAAAACACCTTAAGCAATCATCTTATGAAACTTGAAACATTACGTTCACAAAAAAATGCTTTGGCTTCTCAGCTACAGACTCTTGGTATTGAGACAAACACACTAAATAAGGCAACGGACAAATTTATACTTAAAGCCCATGCCGATGGTATAGTGGGGAAAATATTTGCCTCATTACATAGTAATGTAGATGCACAAACGCCTCTTATGTCACTGGTACAACAAAACAAATACTATGCCACTGCATATCTTTCACCCTCTGATGCTATGCATATCAACAACAAAACCAAGGGATGGATCAAACTGTTAGATCATGCTTATGCTTGTCATTTTGTACAGCTTCTTCCTACTATTGACGAAGAGACACAACGTGCCAAAGTACGCTTTGCTATAGAAAACAGTCCCTCTGGCTTACTTTTAGGTAGTTTTGTCCAAATGGATATTTCTTTGCCACCTCTACAAAACGTAATCGTCATTAAAAAATCTGCACTGACTCTTTTTAATGGAGAATGGGTGGTATTTGTAGAGAAAAAACATGAAGAAAATGAGCATGAAAAAGAGGAACCTCATCATGAAAAAGAAGCCCATAAAGAAGACAAAACAAAACATACACATGAAAAAGAAGAACACCACGATGAGCATGATACACATGAAGAAGTACCCTATCAAGCAAAAGTAATAGAGGTGATTTCCTATGCAGGTGACAGTGTCGCTATCAAGGGGCTAAAAGAGAATGAGGCATATGTTTCAGATGGTGTTTATTTCATAAAGTCTGCCTTGCTTAAGTCTTCTCTTGGCGAACATGGGCATTAGGAGTAAAACATGAAACATTTTTTTGAACTGTTAATACAGTATAAATTTTTAATCATTACACTTTTCGTAGCCATCTCAGGCTTTGGCTATGAAGCGTACAAAAACATTCCTGTAGATGCCTTTCCAGATATTACACCTAAGCAAGTAGTAATCTATACTGAGAGTGCAGGTAATGCTGCCAAAGAGATAGAAAAACTCATCACCTACCCTATCGAAGCAGCAATGTCTGGACTGCCTGGTGTGAAGATGATACTCTCTAACTCTCTATTTGGGCTCTCTTATATTTCTATCTTTTTTGAAGACAATTATGATACATATCTACTTCGCCAACTTGTCACAGAGAGGCTCAATAGTGTCAATATTCCTAAAGGCTGGGGTACTCCTGTCATGGGTCCTAATACCACAGGACTAGGACAAGTACTTTGGTATGCACTCAAAGACAAAAAACAAAACCATACCCCAAGCCAATTGCGTCAGATGCAAGAGTATCTACTCACCCCTTTACTTAAATCTGTCGATGGTGTTGAAGAGGTTATCTCTTGGGGTGGTTTTGAAAAACAATATGAAGTGATTATCGATCCCATACGCTTACAGTCTGTCAATATTACTTACAATGACATCATACAAGCACTAGAAAAATCAAACCAATCTGTAGGCGGACAATACCTTGAGTTTAACCGCGAACAGTATCTTATACGTGGTGCAGGACTTTATCAAAGTATAGATGATATACGAAACACTGTCATACGTGCCAAAAATGCTAAAGCTGTTACCATTAAAGATGTGGCTGTAGTCAAGGAAGGAAAAGCACCTCGTTTTGGTGCAGTGAGCATAAATGGTAAAGAGCGTGTTTTTGGTATGGTATTGCAACGTTCAGGCACCAATGCTGCAAAAGTTGTAGATCTTATCAAAGCCAAAATGCCATTTATCAATGCTGCCCTCCCAAAGGATGTCACACTAGAGATTGTCTATGATAGAACACAGATTACCAATAAAGCTATCTCTACCATGACAACAGCCTTACGAACCGGCTCTATTTTGGTGGCTATCATTCTTTTTTTATTTTTATTTGAGTTACGCTCTGCTTTTATTGTCATTCTCTCTTTACCTATTTCCTTATTGATTGCTTTTTTATTGATGCAAAAGTATGGTATTTCTGCAAATCTCATGTCTCTATCTGGACTTGCTATTGCCATAGGTATGATTGTAGATGGAACCATCGTTGTGGTAGAAAATATATTTAGAACATTAGCCAAAGAGCCTCAAGTATCTAAAATCAAAATTGTCTCAGAAGCCACTGCACAAGTGGCCAACCCTGTTTTGTTTGCATTACTTATTATCGTAGTGGTTTTTATTCCTCTACTAAGTCTTAAAGGACTTGCTGGAAAACTTTATACGCCTATGGCATTAGATATTGTTTTTGTGATGTTGGGCTCTTTGGCTGTGGCATTGTTACTGGTTCCTGTGCTTTCTTTTCTGATGCTCAAACGAGGAAAACAACTCCAAAGTCCTCTGATGCGCATGATTACATCTATCTATACACCCCTGCTACACTTTTGTTTAAAATATGCCAAGATAGTAACAACCCTTACGTTTATACTCTTTTTTATCTTAGTTGTTTTGCTTTCTAGACAAGGACGTGAATTTATGCCAAAGCTCAATGAAGAAAGCATTATGTATAGAGTCATCGCCATCCCTGGAACAGCACTTACACAAAGTGTAAACAACGCCCAAGCCATAGAGGCATTTTTGCTCAAAACCTATCCTAAAAAAGTAAATTCCGTACTCTCTATGATAGGACGAAGTGAAAAAGGAGAAACAGCCCAAGCTAACTACATGGAGATACTGCTAACACTCAATCCTACATTCAAAGAAATCGCGTCACTCAATAAAGAGATGACCCAAGCACTTAAAAAGAAATTTGGGTATTTGCAGTTTATCTCCACACAACCCATTGCCATGCGAATTGAAGAATTATTAGAGGGTGTCAGCGCAGAACTTGCTGTAAAAATTTATGGAGAAGACCAAAAGGTCATGTCACGTATCGCCAACAATATCTCAGCTATTTTACGCAATATCAAAGGACTTGACCATGCAGAAATCGAAACCCAACTAGGACAAGCCCAAATTACCATCAAACCAAACTATTTGGCACTTTCACGCTATGGATTAAATGTAGAAGATGTGATGCAAGTCATACGATATGGTATAGGAGAAGAACCAGTTACCCAAAAAATAGAAGGCATCAAACGTTTTGCAATTGTCGCCAAACTTCAACATGCCAAACAAGACATAGAAACACTAAAAAACATCATCTTACGCTCTGCTTCTGGTAAGGTAGTCACCCTAAAAGAGGTATGTGACATCACTACCACACAAGGTGTATCCTTTATCAAGCGTGAAGATTTGAGCCGTTATATGGTACTTTCTCTTGAAGTAGAAGATAGAGATATCGCTTCATTTGTAAAAGAAGCCAATGCACAAATAAAAGCCAACGTGACCATTCCTGATGGATACTACATCAAATGGGCAGGAGATTTTAAAAATATGCAAGAAGCAACCAATGATTTAGCCATGATTATCCCTATGACTATACTCATTATCGTATTGCTACTTTATACGGCATTTCATTCATTCAAAAAGGCATTGTTGATTTTACTGGGTGTTCCTCTTGGACTGATTGGTGGAATTATTGCACTACTGTATGCAAACATTTATCTAAGTGTTTCTGCTATTGTTGGATTTATAGGTATCTTTGCTATTGCCATACTCAATGGTATTGTTCTTATTTCATTTATTGATGAACTACATCTCAATTTTCCAGAGCGTACCCTAACTGACATAGTAAAAGATGCCACGCTTTTACGCCTAAGACCTGTACTTATGACAGCCTTTACCACATTGTTTGGTATTTTGCCTCTGCTCTATGCCACAGGTGTAGGAAGTGAAATCCAATACCCTCTCTCTGTCGTCGTTACAGGAGGCATCATCTCTTCAACCCTACTCACCCTTTTGGTTTTACCTGGATTGTATCTGTTATTTTTTAGAAAAAAAGGAGATGTGACCTAGTCACATCTTTGGCTATATTCATTAAAAACGTTGCATTAACTTAGCCACGGCTTCTTGTGTGCCTTGGACTAAAAGAGGATGAGACTTGACGTCTAGCCACTGGATAATCTCTTTCATCTGTGCTTCATTCATCACCGTACATCCTGAGGTGGGTATGCTTTTAATATGGATAAAAATACATGAACCTGATCCTTTTATGGCTCCTGCTTCATCGATGTGGTTATGGTTTACCACAATACCATATTTGTAGTAATCTTTTGGAAATTTCATATGT
The DNA here is from genome assembly GCA_003978375.1 of Sulfurovum sp. Taxonomy (GTDB): domain Bacteria; phylum Campylobacterota; class Campylobacteria; order Campylobacterales; family Sulfurovaceae; genus Sulfurovum. Next base: position 4,206 of record QNZW01000149.1, on the reverse strand, counting down.
TCTTTACTACGATAGTCTACGTGTATCTTTGTGCTATCGACTATTTTATTATAAAACTTTGAGTGTATGTCATCGACACAATGGTCCGTTGCCTTGTAGACTTCATAAGGGTAATCTACTACAAAAGGTTGATACCCAAAAGCTTGTTTAAGTCTAAAGATACCAGCAGGTGCTTTGCCATCACCCTCTTTTTTAATATACTTTGCATTCACGGGAATAGTGTGCAATCCTCTACCCCAGCCTAAGCCATTACGTCCCAACTTTATGGGTATAGCTTTGCCTACTTTGTGCCATGTTTTTGTTTTTTCATAGCGTTGCAATATGCCACTAGAAGTAGACCAGTCTTTTGTAGTGACGACAATAAGTTGGTGTGTATCTATTTTTTGTGCAAATAAACCTAGAGATAAAAACAGTATTAAAAATAAACCTTTAGTCATTGTGTTATAATCCTTATAAAATATATAATGAAGGTATAAAAATGGAATATGGCATACTCTCTATAGCAATCCCACTCTTCACAATCATTTTGGCTATTATAACCAAAGATGTTATTGTCTCTCTTTTAGGAGGTATTTTTGCAGGACTTTTGGTGCTCAATGATTTCTCATTTTTTGATGCATTTTTAGCACTATTTGATGGCATTATCGCACAATTTGCACAAGGTTGGATTACAAAAACACTTCTTTTCATACTCTTAGTTGGTGCGATTATACGTATACTCTCTGATTCTGGTGCTGTGGAGCGTTTTGTTGTTTATCTCTCACAAAAATCCAAAAACATCGATTCGCCCAAAGGTGCCATGCTTTTAGCCTATATTATAGGACTTCTTATTTTTATAGAGTCTAGTATTACGGTGCTTGTGGCGGCAACAGTAGCTAAGCCTCTTTGTGACAAAAACCACGTAAGTCGTGAAAAACTAGCCTATATCTGTGACTCCACTGCTGCACCTGTATGTACGATTCTTCCTCTCAATGGTTGGGGTGCATTACTTTTAGGACTCATTGTCACAGCTATTGACTCTGGCACCATACAAGGTGATTCTGTCTCCTTACTTGCACAGGCTGTTGGGCTAAACTTCTATGCATGGATAAGCATTATTTTGGTTTTACTTGTCATTCTTTTCAATATCAATATAGGTCCTATGAAATATACCAAAGCTACCCCGTATGAAGTAAGTCCTCACCAAGAGAAAATTAAGCCCTCACTGTTTCAGATGCTGCTACCACTGCTTATACTGGTGGCACTTGTGCCATTAGGGCTACTTTATACAGGCAAAGGTGATATGTTTGCAGGTTCAGGCTCAACTTCAGTCTACTATGCCACGATCATTACACTTCTATTTATGTACTTCTATTTTGTGCCTACACACGTTATGACACATAAAAAGTTTTTTACTTCACTGTATGAAGGTATGGGCGAGATGTTGCCTGTAACGACTATCATGCTTTTTGCTATTTTTATTGGTCAAATCATTGGTGATCTTGGCACAGCCAAATATATCTCTCATATGCTCACAGGCAACATCTCTGCTATGTATATTCCATTGCTTGTATTTTTGACTGCGGCTATCACTGCATTTTCCACGGGTACTAGCTGGGGAACATTTTCTATTATGATGCCTATTGCTTTAGCCTTAGGTGCCAGTATGGACGTGTCTATTCCTCTGCTCATTGCAGCAGTCATGAGTGGAGGTGTCTTCGGAGATCATGCTTCTCCGATTAGTGATACCACCATTATCTCTTCTATGGCAGCAGGTTGTGACCACATAAGCCATGTACGCACCCAATTACCCTATGCACTCATAGGTGGAGGCTTGGCTTCTGTTTGTTTTTTGGTTGCAGGATGGATGGTAGCATAAAAGGGATTCTAACTCTAAATAGTGTTGCTAAATAGTCATTTGTGTGATTGTGTGGTGATTCAAGTTTACTAAGAAATGGCTCCGGCACCAGGATTCGAACCTGGGACCAAATGATTAACAGTCATCTACTCTACCGCTGAGCTATGCCGGAATATACCTGAAAAAGCGAGTGCTTGTTTCGTGGGAGAGATTATAGACAAAAAACTCTTTAAAGTCAATGATTTTTTATACTTTTTTGAAAAATTTTACACCATTAATTGAAACAGGTTTAATTTTTTTATTTTCAAGCAGTTTTTGAAAACGAATTTGACTCTCTTTATCACATAATACATCAATATCTTCTTGGGTAAGTGGTCGCTTAGAAAGGGTTTCTAAAATATCCTCATTGCTATAGCTAGAAGCTGATATAGTTGCCTTTTTACGTGAAGCGATATAGATAGGCAATCTACTGTCAAACCAATGGCTAATCTCTAAAAGCTTTTCATAACTCACAGGTTGTACATCAAACGCTGGTGGTCTGTCTATCGTCCCTATGTCGATGCGTGTAGGTTGTAGCTTGAGCAGATATTCGTTGAGTTTGTCTATCTCTTCTTTGGAATCATTGAGTGTTTTTACGATAAGTATCTCTATCACCAATGGACCGGTATACTTGCTTTTAAACACTAGCATCCCTGCTTTGATATTTTCAACATCAATACCACTATGTGAACGGTCAAGTTTTTTGAGACATTTTTGTGTCGCACAATCAAGTGAGAGTTTGACTTCATCAAATTTAAGCAGTGCATTTTGTACATCAACATCAGATATATTCGCTGCATTAGAAAGTATAAGTACCTTAGTGCTCCCCTTAATCTTGTTTATCTCATCTATGAGCTCATTAAGATAAGGATAGAGTGTAGGCTCACCATTGGCAGTAATAGTAAGAAAATCTATATCCTCATGTTCCTGCAAGCCTTTTTTGATAGCCGCAATGATATCTACCACACGCAATACCTCATCCTGCCCCGTTATGGTCTTAGCAGGATCTAGCTCACAATAAAGACAGTCAAAGTTACACTGTTTCTTTCCAGGACTCAAATCAACACCAAGAGATTTACCGAAACGACGAGAATGAATGGGACCAAAGATGATATTATTCATAGGGTTCCTTTATTTTTTGATATTATAGCGTAGGCAGGAATGATACACAACACTTATTCAGACTGCTAATTGAAGAAAAATTCTAACATCACATAAAGCTAGAATGGATTTTAAGCATTTTTTTTTAATGTACATCTAAGGTCTCTTAACGGCTTATTTTTTAATTTTATGTTATACTTTTTTATTAAAGGGAAAAAGATGGAACTTATAAATTACTACAGTAAAAAGGTTTGGGTAAAGCCTGAAAATAAAAATTCGACATGGCTTCTACCAGGACAAAAAATTAATATAGATGGTTTCAAACCTCCTAAATGGAGAGGTGATTGGCTTAAATTATCAGGAAATGATGGAAAATGTATAATTACGGCTAGTGGAAATTTTATTCTTCGTGACTATAAATATGGATTCTTATCTATAAATACACCTATATTTCCGAATAAATATTTCTACAAACTGTTACCAGGAAGGAAAAAAGATCCTTTCTCTACATGGAAATCCGAACCAAAACAATAAGGTATGACTATGACATTAACTTTAGAAAAAATTATCCACAAGCTCTTGAATATCATTAAATACTTTTTTATTTTTATTTTTTTACTAGTCGTCATACTTTTTATAACTATTTTTTTAGACAAGAATATCGCTGATAGTATTACTAAGAAAAAAATATTAACTTTAGAGCTAGGAATGACCAAAGAACAAGTACGTGAATTATTAGGAGAACCACTTGAAATAATTCATTACAGTAAAGAACAGATAGGCAAGGATAATGATATTTATCTTTATGCAACATCTAAGTTTATTGGCGAAGGATTAGAAATAAATATATCCATATCTGACGGAGTATTGGATGGAATTGGATTGGAGTTTTATGACAACTACTTTTATAAGTGTTATAAAAATGATGAGAATAGTTGCCCAAAAATCATAAGTCCATTCTTATGGAAATATTTAATCCCAGATGACTAAATATCCCAATATAAAACATACGCACACTCATTATCTCATGATGTGCTACCCTAATCTACAGTTTATTTGCCACTTACCCTCTGACATTCACTCACAAAGTGTTTTGCATTCTCCACAGGTACATCAGGAAGTATGCCATGCCCGAGGTTAAAGATATGTCTTTTGCCATTCATGATTTCTTGAATTGCCTCTACACAAGCTGTAGTGGCTTCTTTATCATAGAGACGACAAGGTTCCAT
>QNZW01000059.1 GCA_003978375.1 Sulfurovum sp. | reverse complement strand
AATAAAGATTAAAGGTGTGGTAATCTCCTTGTCTTTAATATATGTAAGAAGCTCAAATCCATCGACATCTGGTACATTAATATCAAAGATAAAAAAATCATATTCAAATAAATTTGCCTCCTCTAGCAAAACGCCACCATCTTGATAGCTATCAATTTGATGGCCTTTAATGGTTAAAAAAGTCTCTATGTTTTTACATAATGCTTCTTCATCTTCTAAAAGTAAAATTTTCATGTATTCTCCTTATAAGAAAGTATGAAACTTGTTTGGTTTTCGTGTGACTCTACCTCTATATCTATGTTATGTTTTTCACATATTTTTTTGACAATGCTTAATCCAATTCCCAATCCCATCACAGAGTGATCTTCACGATAGAGCTTATCAAAAAGTTTTTTTGGATTTTCAATGGTTTTAGACTTATTTGTAATGATTAATTTTATTTTGTCATTTGAGGGGATAATTTTTATAGTGATCTCACTATTTTTGTTGGCATATTTAAGAGCATTTGAGAGTAAATTATCTATGAGTCTTTCAAGTTCAGTTGCGTTGATATGAATCATCGGTGAGTCTATTTCTGAATGCAGTGTATAGGTTAAATTTTTATACTCCATTTGTGCCTGAAAGAGTGTGATTCTATTTTTTAAAAAATACTCCAAATCAATCCACTCAGCAGGATACTCTCGTACCTCTTTTTTAATAGCATAATAAAGATCTTCATAAATTGAGTGTAAAGATTGCACAGAAGCCCGTATATTTTGAAGATGCTCGTTATCACCCTGTGAGAGTGTTTGCAAAGACAAAGAACTTTTTATAAGTCCTAAAGGAGTATAAATTTCATGAAATGATTCTTTTAGAAGTACATTCATCTCTTCAAGCATATAATGTAGCTTTAAGTGTGTTTTAACTCTAGCAATGACTTCTAAGGTGTTAAAAGGTTTGGTAATATAATCCACACCACCGACTTCAAAGGCTGTTACTTTATTGTCAATATCATTGAGTGCAGAAAGAAAAATAATAGGTATACCACTGGTTTTTGGGTTTTTTTTAAGTATTTTACATACTTCATAGCCATCTATTTCAGGCATAATGATGTCTAAAAGAATCAAATCTGGGGTTCTTTTCTCAATACTTTCCAGTGCTTGTGAACCAGATGGGACACAGGCTATTTCTATATCCATATCTCTAAAAATATGCTGTAATACTTCCAAATTATAGAGTGTATCGTCAATAGCCATTACATAAGGTTTTTTATCCACCTATTCCCTTTTTCGATGATCTTTATATCATTTTATTTTGTATATTATAGCGTAGTATTATATAGAGTCAAAATAAAAAGAATCAAACAAATCAGAAGTTCAGATAAAGTGATACTGAACCTCTATCAAAACTTGGTCCTTCTTTGGGTCTCCAGTTAAATCTAGTAGGTTTATAATAGTTTGAATACATAATGCTTAACTTGCCTTTTCTTGTGTCTCTCCAGCCAAATGTATAGGCATAATCTGGCTCCAAATAGGTTTGTTTGCTTAAGTGAGAATAGAGATACAATGATCCTGCAACATAAAATTTTTTATAAAGGTAGCCCCGTGCACTAAATGTGACTTGGTCTTGATTGATATGAATATATCGTTTGTATTTTGCAGAAAGCGTATATTTCTTAATAAACTTATTTGATTTTATGACTTTATTGGCTTTAAGAGAAATGTATCCTTTTTTGTATTTTTGTATATATTTAATATCCCCATAAAGATAAAGATTTTTATATTTTGTTTTGTACGACAAATCCCAGCTTCCTGCATCAAAATTAAACCTTTTATGTTTTGCATCAGGATTAAATCTATTGTCTGCATAATTTGAATAAATAAGTCCAAATGTGTCTTGATGCCAATCAGAATAGCCAAAAGAGTAAGAAAAATCAGGGGAATAATATTTATTATAATAACGATTAATCGTTTTATTAAAAGTTACACTCAAAAAGAGATATTTTATAGGACTTATGATAATGGTACCTTTGAGATATTCTCTTGTGCTGTCATGATAGCTCTTCCAGTTGGCAAAAGAGGTATTAAAACTAAAAGAATATTTAAACCATTTTGAAAAATCTTTGAGGGCATATTTATTTTTAGGTTTTGTGATTTTTTTAGTATGTTTGTTTTTTTGCCAAGTTTTGTTCTTTGTGTGGTGTTTTTTCTTTTTTTGTTTTGGGACAATTTCATCATAAATATTGACACCTTCTCCTAGCCTAACGGTATCTAAGACCTCTTGGGTTTGCAAATCTATGGCTTCATTTTCTTCTTCTATTGTAAGGGTTTGATTGTTGTCTGTTTGATTGACTTCATGCTTAGAGATTGGTTTACTAAGATTAGCATCTAGAGGGTTTGTTTTATTTTGTTCAGCCAAGAGTAATGCTTTGGCTTTGAGTGCAGCTATTCTTTTTTCTTCAAGGTAGTATCTTTTTTCTTTCCATGCTTTTGCTTCCCAGGCTCTTTGGGCGAGGCGTCTTTGTTTAAGGGTTTTTTCGAGGAGTTTTTTTTTTCAGTAAGTTGTTTGCGTTTTATTTTTACTTTTTTTGCATAAATGGCATAAGGTTTGTTTGTTTGGTCAATGTTTTTATTGGCATATGGAATATGATAATCATAACGATAATAACTATTTGCCAATAAGAAATTTTTTGAATGAATAGACGTTTGAATCACTTTTGCTTTAGGCATCAATTTTTCTAAACTTTTTGCATAGGCTATGGTTTTATTTTTGTCTTTAAATGCACCCACATTGACCACAAAATTTTCTTCTTTGCGTTCTACACGAATAATTTGTGACTGATCAGGAAGTGAATTCATCAATTTTTGTGCGTCAAAACGTAGTGCTATGGGTTGACTTTGTATGCTATATGCAAGGGGTATATTTACAGGATGAAGGGCGATTTTATCGTAAAGTTTTTTCTTTTTTGCATAGTATAGATTTCCTACTTTTTTATAATAAAGTGATTCCAATACCGCAGCATTGGTCAATATATTTAAAGATTTATTGGGTTTATCTGAGTGAGTATAGATGCCTCCATACCACCCCATATTTTTATCATAGTTCTTTTGTATCCTTTGCTTTAATGCTTTTGCATACGTGTCAGTATAGCCATATAAAGCATCATAGATAAAAGCTGCTTTGGTACTGAGTATATTTTTTTTTGCAACAGATTTATTTTCTCTGTTTAAGTCACTCCAGAGTTTTCCGTGGTTATATATAGTATTTTGTATCCAATATGGACTACTATCTAAAGCCTCTTCTGTAGAAGTGACTAGTTTATTTGTTTGGATATATCTGTCTTTGAGTGCCAAATAAATATTTGAAGCGTAGTGTTTATATTTTAAATAATAAGGATGCTCAATCATCCCCCATAAATAGCTCTCTGCGTTGGTTATTTTATCTTTGTATCCCATAGGTACTTCATAGTGATAGACTGCCTTATAATCAAGATTTCTTTCATCATAAAGATGGCTATAGCTTTTTATATTAAAAAGCCTTAGTGCATTAAAAATATAATACTCTTTTGCAGGGTCATGAACAGGTTTAAAGCCTCCTTTGCTTTTGCCATCAAAGTAACGATTTTGCATCCTCTTATCTAAAAGAGCCCTTTTAAACTGCCACTTAGATACAATAGAAAAAACTTTTTCTCTATATATTGGATACCCTTGCTCCAAATAATATAGTCCTGTCATCATTTGAGCGATAGAATAGAGATTCCATCCATTACCTGTTTGGGTTACTTTTCCTGCTTTTGTTACTCTTTTGCCTGTTTTTGCATCGTAATAAAGGTTGGGTAATTCATGATGATAAAGCTTCATCTTTCCAAGCGTCTCTAAAAGCCTACTCATGCGTTTATGAAATACATCTGCAGATATGATATGAAGATGATACGCAGCGATACTTGCCATAATCGTCTTGCCTATATGCTCTGGTTTGATAATTTTATATTTGTTTAACCCACTAACCAGCCCTGTTTTGGGATAATAATTGTTTTCAAAATATCTCCAAGCAATTTTGGCATCTTGTATGTCATGGCTTCGATTGATATCACCCATTTGAGGTGCATAGGGTTCAAGTACTAACATCTCAGTTTCTGTAGGAAGACATCTAAAGTTATTGACTGTATTTCTATAGTGATTATAGATAGTTCGTTTTTTAGAAAGATTGAGCTTTTGCAAAGGACCCATTTTGGCTGAGAGCATACTTTCTAAGATAATGGCATTGGTATTGAGTGTCATTGCTTTATTTTGTCCAGGTCTTTTCTCGTATATTCCTGCATAAAAGCCTTTTTTGGGATCATAATTGTTTTTGACATAATTGAAAACTTTGTTGGCATAAGGGGTATCAAAAAGATATCGCATTCCTATGGCTGCTTTACTACTGACAGTCTTGAATTCATCGTAGTCTTCACCCTTTTGGTTGATCGTCTTCCATGCCTCACCATGGGTATAGATGGTATTAAAAAGAAAGTAGGGGCGTGTATCTATGTTGTCTTCAGTGACTGCAGTAAGTTGTCCTGTATGCTTATAACGCTCTTCTTGTACTTGATAAATATTATGAATGTATCTACCAGATTCATTGTCATCTACTCCATATTCAAATCCTAGGTACCAAAAAGGCTCACTCTCTACGAAGTTAGAGAAAAAAGGGCGCGTATCTGTAGGTATTTTTATGCCATAGACATCCACCTCTTTTACAAATTTATATTGTCTAGCCTCACTGGCATTGTTGTGCCATAATTCATAGCCTCTTGCAAGATACTCTTCATAGCCTGTAAGTGCTTCATGAAGTATATGTAGTTTTCCGTCTTTGTATGTACCTCCATAGAGATCACCTTCTACACTCAATGCACGACAATATCGATATCGTAAAGTAAGTTTTTCTATCTGTGGGGCAAGGGTTTCTTCGCACTGTTCTACTACATTGAGTGCAGACAGTAGTCTTGCTAAATCAGCTGCTGACCATCCTGTACCCTCTTTTTGTATTTTATTGACATAGTCAGTCATTTTTGCAGATTTTGTGTTATAGGTTTTATTGGGGAGCTCATTGTTAAAAAGTTCCATCTTTTGCATGGTCTTTAAAAAAGTATTCATCATCTTTTCATAACGCTCTTGGGTGATGAGATGAAATTTGAGTGCAGCATAGATGGCATATACGGCATTTGCCCAATCCCATGTTGCAGCCGATGGGTACTTGTGTGCAGCTGCGGTAAGTCCAGTTTTTTTATCAAAGTTGTTTTCTATATACTTCCAAGCAATACGTGCCATTTTTAGCTCTTCTTCTGTAGGTGCACAACGAAGCTCACACGGACTAACCATCTCAGAAGGCTCTATACATTTCCCTTCTTTCAATCGTATCTTCGCAAAAGGATCATCTTGTAAGGTTTGATTTGTATCTACAGAAGAAGAGGGTGCCTCTTTTTCAAAAAAAGCATACAGAGGACTAGAGAATAAAAATAAAATGATGACAAAAAAAGATAATATTTTCAGTAACATATGCTTACTTTTTCCCTTGTTTGCATTGAACATTTTACCAAGTATACCATAAGAGAGTTTAGTTTTTTCATAAAATATACCCATCAAATATTTTTTAATATCTTTGCAATAAATGCATCGATATGTTTTTCTATATCTTGATAGCCTAGTTGCATTGATTTGGTATCTGGAGCAAGAGGATGTGCCCCATACGATATCCAAAGTGGCGTGATGTTTTGATTGTGAATAACACTTTGCAAATCAAGGACTTGTAGGTGTGAAGAGGAGACAACTTTATCATCTAAACTATGTAGTACAAGAGTAGGTGTATAATAATGGTTTAAATGTGAAATAGGCGAATAGGCATTGAGCCATACTTTGCGTTGTTTAGCATCTTTGATGCCAGAGAGCCTTTGTTGCTTTTTTTCAGAATGTTTATATAGACTGGTGGTCATACTGTTAAAAATAGCAACACTGATTTTGTTTTTATCTAACTTGCTCACTGCCATAAAAAGAAGCTGTGCACCAGCAGACTCACCCATGACTACTACTTTTTTAGGATTTGCATGATATATAGTAGCATTATGTAAGGCTTTTTCTATGCCTGATTTTACATCTGATATCATCTCTTTCATACCTACTTGTGGCAGATGTAAATATCTATAATTTAAAGAGACTACAGTGTAACCTTTGTTGGCATATTGTTTAGAAAAATCTGCAAAGCTACTTTTGTCTCCTTTTGTCCATCCTCCCCCATGCACATATATTAGCAAAGGGTTGTTAGAACGGTTATTTTCAAAATAGACATCATAGTTTTGTTGGTTTGACTTTCCATAAGGTATGTTTGAGAGTACCTGTACCGGTCTTTTGGATGCATAGAGTATTTTACCTATATGAAAACGTAAGATTGGTCCATAGTATTTGGGTATTTTTGTCTGATGTAGTTTCAAAAATGAAGGAAGCATTTTAATGAAATAGTCTATGTTTTCTGTATCAAATTTTTTAGATATTCTGTAAGGTATGCCATTATTTTCTAAGGCATTTATCCATGACTCATGTTGGATATTTTTGTTGGTACTGTTGGTATCAGCAAGTAACATTTCTGGATAATACCAATCCATTTGTAAAGCAGGTGAAAGTGCTTTTGTCACCTCATCAAGAGAAGCTTTTTCTTGGAGTGTGGTATTGAATTTTTTTATGTTTTGGCATGGTTTTGGTATGGTTTTGGTGGTTTTTTTGGAGCACATTTTAGTAAGTATTGCAGGAGAATCTTTTACGATTAGTCCTTTAATATGTTCTCGATAATAAGGAAGAAGATTGTTTTGAGCAATAGCAGTCAGTGTGCCTGACATACCTTGTGAAAGCAAGGCTAAAGAGATGTTTTCATCTTGATTGATGAGAGTCCTAAGTTTGGTTTGTATTGTAAAAATAGAAGTGTCATACGTTGCATCAGGAGAGAGTCTTATGATTTTGGTATGGTTGTCATCTTTGGTGCATCTTTTTGGCAAGGATGTTTTGGGTGTACCTACACATACCAAAGTATGTGTAGCCAATAATGGTATAAACGTCAGTAGAAAAAAAAGTATATATTTACCAAGCATATCTATCACTTTATCTTGGGATGATGTTGTAGGCAACTTTGTTTTTAACCATGAGCCACATAAACATAAATACCAGAGTAACACCTAAGGTATTTACCCAAAAATTTCCCTCATTAAACATAGGAATATTTGCCATTACTATACAGACATAAACATGCAAAATAAAGACATAAAGTGAAGCCTGACCAATAGGAACAAAAAACCATCCAAAGATACGATTTAGAGGTTTCCATGCATAAGAGAGTACAGCATAGGAGACAACAAATACTACAAAATCATTGAGTAGTCTTCCTATGCCTAAGGTGTTTTTATCAAAAAAGTCTTTATAGATACTTCTAAATGTATCAGGATCAATCATCTGCAATCGTAAATAAGCAGGAATTTGATCTAAAGGATTGTTGTAGGTAAAAAATAAAAAAATAAAAAAGACAATCAGCAACACAAAAAAAATCATCTTTCCTTGTTTTGTTTGAAATACATTCCATAATTCATTACGATAATATCCGATAATTAAACCATGTACAAAAAGAATTTGCCATGTTAAAATAGGAAAAGCATATTCAAATTGTGCACCCGTAGGGCGTACATGAAATCCATTGTTTGCAAAATAGACAATCCAGGTTAACCCTAAAACAACATTTAGTTTGTTTTTGCTCAGTAGCCACAGTACAAAAGGAGAAAAAAGAAGCAAAATAACATAAAGTCCCAAAATTTGAAACTGATGAGGCCCATAGCGTAATAGAAGAAATTTTGCCATGATTTTATCGTGATATTGACCAAAGTTAGAAAGATCGGGGTAGAGGTTGTATACTTTGCCACTATAGGTGGTAAATGTCATGGCTACATGGGCATCGATGGAGGGAATGAGGTTGATAAGGGCTACAGAAAGTATCACAAACAAGGAGGTACGATAGAGTAAAAAAGCACGGTTATACTGTTTGTCAATGGTAAAACCAAAGCTATCATGTCTCATACGCATCCTAAAAAGCATCCCCAAAACAATACCAGAGAGCATCACAAACCCTTCTGCACCAGTGACTAGACCAAATCGCTCCCATGCAATATAATTATACAAAGAAGGTATATTAAGGTGCACAGTTATGAGTAAAAGCATTACAAATCCTCGAATAAAGTCAATACGCAAATCACGTTTTCCTTCATTAATAGGGTAGTGGTAGGGTGTTAAAAAGTTTCCCATAGGTGTAAGTTTTGGTAGTGTGTTCATTGTGTTTCCCTTTAATTGTCTTTGATCATTCTCACAAGTGGTCCAGTCTCTTTATACATGAGTGATTCCAAAATCACAGCATTGGTATTGCACGTTAGAGAGGTATTTACTTTTTTACTTTTTTCATAAATGCCTGTATACCACCCACGTTCACTTGCCAACGTGGAGATTTTTTTGATAAGTTTTTTGGTATAACTACTATGATAAAGTGCATCCATAGCAAAAGAAGCTTTGGTGCTTAAAAGTTTCATATTGTTATGCATTTTCCCTGTTTCATCTATGGCTACCCATGCCTTTTTATTGACAAAAATAGTATTGTAAATAAAGTAGGGTGCTTGATCTAAATGGTCTTCAGTGATGGCAGTTAGAATACCTGTATTTTTGTAGCGTTGTTCTTGTACTTTATAGAGTCTATAAGAGAACTCTTTAGAAAAATAATCCCAGCCAAACTCTAAGCCATCTAGCATATAAGGCTCCATCAATACATAGTTGTTTGCACCAGAACTTTTTTTGTCACGTTTATCATAAGGAATATTAATCCCCTCCAAATCGATAAATTCTAGGTAGGCATCATAACGCAGTGCATTGGTTACATCTATACCAAAACTCGCAAACATTTTAGAGGTGTATTGTTCATAACCCAAGCGACCTTCTTGGAGTAAAGAGGCTTTTGATTTTTTTACAACCGTCCCATAAAGTGCTCCTTCTTTAGTCATATTTTTAAAATTCCATCGTGAAAGTATGGCTCGTATCTCATCAGTCAAATCACTTTGATAAAATTCTAAATATGCCAAAGGAATAAGTAAACGTCCTATATCAATCGCAGACCAGCCAATCCCTTTTTTACTGGGTTTGTTTTCATAGTTTGTCATGGCTAAGGTGTGTGTATTGTATACTTTATTGGGGAGTACACCGTTATATAGCTCTATCTTGCTCAAAGTGTTGAGCAAGGTTTTCATGCGTGTGTTGTAGGTGGATTTATCTATGAGCTGTAAATGTGCTGCGGCGATGAGTGCCATCATATAATTCCCTGTATCCCAAAGTGTAGTAGAAGGGTAATTATCTACAGAGTTTACCAAGCCTGTTGCCTCATTGTAATTGTTTTGAAAATACTTCCATGCTGTTTGTGCTGCAGCTTTTTCTTCTTTGGTGAGTGCAGAGGTCGTTATTTTTAATTCAGGAGCGATGGGGTGCTTAAATGTAATCATGCCTAATCCTTGTTTTCTCATATCTAAACCATTTAAAAAGTAAATAAGCACAGAGCCAAAAATCAATGCAAGTAAAAATACGATATGGTGTCTAGCACGTCTTAAATGGGTATATTTATCCATGATATTATCCTTTAAATTTATAAAGTGCGGCTTTTACAATAGCCATAAGTGCAGTCATATTAAAAAATGACCACATAAGATTAACTGCATATCCCGTCAGATAGGTACGCTCACCTATAAGTAACATCGTAGTAGCATAAATAATCGCAATGATATAAATGACTATGATGGCAATTTGTATACGTACTAGTGATAAAAAGTTACCCGATTTTGCAGTTTTTGCAGTAACAACAAAACGTATGGGTTTACGACGTAACACATCCCAAAAAGCTTTTAATACGATAGGAAAAATAGCAATAAAAAATTGTCCTCCACGGTTGGAGTTGATACCCCATGTTGCAATCATAAGCGCCAATTGGTTAAAAAATAAAAAAGGAATAAGATGTACAAAAAAATCCATAGAATAACTTTGCACAGGAGGGATGTTGGTAAACATAAATATGACAGGAGAAGCTAGTAAAATCATAAGCCATATTGCACCTGTATAAGACCAAAATGTAGAAAAATACATTAATTTTTGACCTGGAGACAAGCCTTTTTTAAAAAATCTTGAAAACTCTTTGGTGACCAAGTCTATTGTCCCTCCTGCATACCTAAAACGTTGCATTGCCCAAGTACCAAGATCAAGAGGTGAGAGCATTTTTGATTCTACATCTGGATGAAGTACAGAAGTATATTTTTTGGGTTGATGTGCATGAACCAAAAGTGACGTATAGATATCTTCAGAAGTATGATAAGAGATATATTCTACATCAATCTCATCGATGGCTTCTTTTTTGTTTTTGGCTTTTTGTATTCGGTTTGCCCATCTGGTAATGGCAACACGACGCAAGGCTGAAGTTCTATGTATAGAGGTGGCACCACAACAAAATGAAGCATTATAGTTGTTACGTCTTCTTTGAATCACATCAAAAAAGACAGCAGGGTCATTGGCAAAGACATCTTCACCTACTTTAATCTTGCCTACAAGTTTTTGTATGCCTTTGGCAGTGAGTTCTCCTAATTTACCATAGCGTTGATACCAGTGTACATCTAAATTCTCACCTGTGGTAAGGTCACAAAACCATTGAGGTGTTTGTACCCATGCTACAGAGTCATCTTTAAAATAGCCTAGTGTATGGAGTAAAATATTTTCAAACAACCGTGTATCTGAGTCTATAATAACAATAAAATCACCCAGTGTATCATCCATTGCTTTTGTAATGGCACCTGCTTTGCGTCCTTTAGAGCTTTGGCGTAGGATTTGTGGGATGTTTTCCTCTTTTGCCATGCGTGTCATATTTTCATCATTGCTATCATCAAGTAGATAAATTTGCACATCCCAAGAGGGTAGTTTTTTTACTTTTTTAGCAGCTTTTATGGTCTGGCGTACCAGTTCTGGGTCTTCATTAAATACTGGGATATAAATATCAATTTTAATACCTTGATTTTGATACTGTTTTTTTAGGGATGCTTCAACAATTTCATCTTTACTTAGAGGAGGGGATTGTTTGGGAGTATCATTAATTTTCCAAAAGTTGATGACTACGAGTATGGTACCTATAAACATCATCGTCTCAGCGATTGCCAAAGGTATAGCAAACCATAAAGCATCCATATTTAATGAATCAGTCCATCTATAATAGAGGTACCAAAAACCAAGCATTATAGCAACTGTACCGAAAAATTGGAAACTAAGCTGTACCCACTCTGGCTGTTGTTGTGGGGGCTCAGGTACTCTGGAGTCAAATTTTTCTTCTAAAAAGTAGAGTTCATTATTCATCTGTTTGCTTTCTTTTTTGTATCATAAGGTGTAAATGTGTAATGGTTGCTAATAATATTATTGCCTATACGAAGCTGCATATCAATGGTACTTTCGTGTTTGAGAGAAATTTGTGCAATCTTTTGTGTGCTGTCTTTTGGCATAGACACAAAATACAGATAGCCTAATTTCTCATTAGGAATACTCACAGTAATTTTTAGTGAAGCGTTTTTAATGGGTTCTAGTTTGTCATTGACAACATAAAACTCTAACACATTATTTGGGGTTTGCTTGGCTACGACAATGATTGGTGCAAATGCTTTTTTAAGGGCATGATATCCTGCTTTTTCATGACGATAATAATCTACAATGCCCCAGTTCATAGAGGGCCAACCCTCATTAAACATAAATTGAAAAATAGCTGTAGTTTTTGTATATTTTTGTATACGCAACATCTCTGTAGCATACTTAATGAGCTTGGCTTGATAGGTCTGAGAATCATCTATGAGTTGTTGGGTTGTTTGTTTGAATTTGACGCCGTTTTTTTCGCTCCAGTCGAATTGATAGTTATGATACTCCCACATTTTTTTTGCTTTTTTGCTTTTGGGTACAAGATATTTTTGTGGCATAAATTTTTTAAGTGACGAGAGACGAGGAATGGCTTGTGCTCCATATTCGCTAATAGTAGTTACTTTAGAAGGCTTTGCAAAATCTTGATACTTGCCACTATACCAGCCAAACCAAGGATGTTCTAGGTTTGAAGAGAGTTTTTTAATTATATGATGTGTATCGTATGCTTGTATTGCTGTATAGAGTGCATCATCTAATTTTTTATTGATACTGGCATTATAGTCTGGATATTTCCATTTCATCCATTCTGAGTTCCATGGTGGCTCATTATGCATGGACCACACATAAATACTTGGATGATTATAAAGCATATCTACCATCTCTTTGGCTTGTTTAGTAGCCTCTTTTTGAAATGCTTCGCTTTGTATGTATCCCCATTGTAGATTGTAATCTTGCCATACTAAAAATCCCATTTTGTCACAAAGTGCATAGAAACGTTTAGGCTCTATATGTGCATGGACACGTATGGTGTTGATATGTGCATCTTTCATGAGTTCTAAGTCTTTTTTGAATGCTTTTTCATCCATTTCACTCATATATTGACTAGAGATATAATTTGTACCCTTAAGATAAAGAGGTGTACCGTTTAAAAGATAGATTTTCTTTTGATTTTGTGTAAGGCTTTTAAAGCCTATCTCTTGATGTATTTGCGTGTTTGCTAGTTGAAGTTTTAGGGTATAAAGATGAGGAAATCCTCTGTCATGCGTGTACCAAAGTTTTGCCTCTTTAAGCATGAGATGCAAGTGAATATTGTTTTGATCTTTTATCTTAAAATCTTTAGAAAATATTTTTCCTTTAAAATTACTCGGAGTGAGTGTTACTTTTAATAGAGGATTTTGTACGCTTTTGTGGGTATAATACAAAAAGGATGCATGTGATTTTTGTGTGAGTTTAGTTAGATTTACATCAATATCAAGCGATACCTTATTTTTGAGTATATGAGGCGTGGCTCTAAGTTTTAAAAAGCGATAATCTTGATAACTTTGGATGGAAATATGGTTCCAAATACCTCCAGAATTTTTGTCCTGTCCTTCAGCAGACCATGCACCACCAGGACGTGTATCATGGTGAGAAAAAATACCTCGAAGCAGTGTTTTGTGTAGACTGTAGTGTTCAGGATAGTTCTCTAAAGGTGAATTCACCTTTACTTTGATGCTGTTATCTCCTCTATGTAAATAAGGCGTAATATCAAAAGAAAATGTCTGAAAATAGCCTTCATGTGAACCAACATACTGCCCATTGACCCAAATATCACAAAGATAATCTACACCTGTAAATGTTAAAAAATGATGAGAAGCCAAAGGCAAATCTTTGAGGTTTATGCGACGTTGAAACCACATAATACCTGCATGATTTTCACCCTGTTTATACCAGTTTGAAGGCAATAGCATAGATGGTTCATTGCCTTCAAACTGGTAAACATAGTGACTACTTCTTGTAAGCTGTTGCGTGTGGTAGAGCCACTTACCATCTAAAGAAGTTGTTTTTGGAAATGTACTTGCATGAAGAAGCAAC
>QNZW01000190.1 GCA_003978375.1 Sulfurovum sp. | reverse complement strand
TAATCAATGAGCCAATCAGCCATATATTGGTTAAAAAGATCAATATCCGTAAAGAGTAAATCTTTCCCTCGTTTCACAGCTCCAGCTGTGAAATGCATATCAGTATCTCAACTCACCATAATCTTTTTTTTATTACGAAGCTCCAGTTTGTAAGGTATATAGGTATTGCATGGTATTTTATACTCCGATAGAAGTTCAACAGCTGGAGCTGTTGAACGAGTAAAAGATAGGGTCTTCTCACTAAACAAATACATAAAATACGATATTAAAGTTTGTCTTCTTCTAATGGTTCGTTATCAACTATTTTATCTAATATACTCAGAGCATGTTCTCTTGAACCTCTCTTCGCTCTTTCTTCCAAATAATCAATTGTTTTTAGTGTGGCAATTTTTTCTGCCAAAGCATTGACAATAAATTGGTTGATAGATACATTTCCTTTAAGAGATTCTATCTCCTCTTTATAATAATCTGGGATTCTTAATGCAAAATTCATTGTATAATTCCTTTATTTTGTAAAAATATTTTAGGTGTAATAATGTCAATATCAAACTTTTCTTTTACACCTTTAAAATCTTTTAGATTAAATGTGATAATCGCTTTTGCTCCTGAATTTACAGCTATTTCTAGCACCATATCATCATTTGCATCTTTTAAAAATGGTCTCCATAAAAAATGAATTTTTTGATGATAAGAAATGGCACAAATATCATCTATAAAATGTTCTATATCACTTTTGTTCAGATGACTATAGAGTTTCATATTTTTACTACGTGTTAAAACATCTACATATTCTAATACTAATGTATTGGAAAGAACACTATATTTTTTTTGAGACTCAAAAAGCCATATAAGAAATTTATGTGATGCACCCTTGCTGGAATAAAGTGCGGCAAAGATGACATTTGTATCTATAACGATTTTCATAGTAATATCATATATGATATTGTATTAAAATAGTATTAAAAATTTTTTCTTTTGCTCATCCACACTAAATACAATAGGGTATATACACTCCTCATCAACAGAGCAATAAGTGAAATATTATATTTTTTTTCACTAAAATCACCATTTCATCACACTTCATCACACTCTTTTGCTATAGTTTTTGTAGGTGAATTCTTTAGGTTTTTTAGAGAATTTTGTTACATAAAATGATTTTAGGAGAAAAAATGCAAAAAAATATTATCGTATCATGTGTGATGATAGCTACTCTATTGACAGCGTGTAATAACACTAGTGTGGATAACACTTCGACTACAAACGACCAGATAGAACTCTATCATGCCTTTGGTAATGAAAAACATCTTCTTGTAGAAGGACGGACAGTCAATAAAAGCAGTGAATCAATAGTCAGTGAAAATGACAGTGGGTATACCAATGCATGGAATGCACTAAATTTTTTCCAAAATGATGAGTTAAAAAATAAAAAAGTATTTTTAACTATAGATAAAGAAAAATATGAAACACAAAGTGACAATGAGGGGTATTTTAGCTTTAATACCACACTTTCTAAAGTACATACTATGTCATATACACATATCTCTTTACAGATAAAAAATAATAAAAACAGCCATAATGCACAAGCTACTATACTCTCTTCACAAAAAGAGATGATAGGCATTATTTCAGATATTGATGATACTGTTGTGGTCTCTGATGTACCACACAAAACAGAGTTATTGCTCAATACCTTTTGGAAAAATTACAAACAAAGAGAAGTGATTCCTACAATGGTAGAGAGATTTCAAAAAATCTTAGCTGCTAATCCTCCTACGCAACCTAGTAGACTCTTTTTTATCTCAGGATCACCAAAACAACTTTATTCACCGATTGAAAAATTTTTGACGTATAACCATTTTCCAAAACATATATTGATATTAAAACAAACACATGGAAAAGACAAAGATTCTCTCAGCGACCAATTGGCATATAAAACTAAAAAAATTGAAGCATTAATTGATTTATATCCTCACATGAAATGGATTATGTTTGGAGACAGTGGAGAAAAGGATTTAGAAACATATGAGGGCATCAAAGAGAAGTATCCTGACAAGATTAAAGCCTATTATATTCGCAATGTTAATAGTAAAGAGATAACACGCATAGAGTAAATATATTGTTTCACAGTTCCTACACTATATTTATGCTATGATTATGTATTCTAGAGAAAGGAAATGATAAATGATGAAAAAATTATTGTTAGCCATGATTGCTATACTACTAATGCAAGGATGTGCCACCCATGCCAATTTTGTAAAAAAGTATAACTCGTGGGTAGGTAAAAACATTTCAAGTCTTATTACTCAAATAGGCTATCCTGATAGTACTTTTACCTTACCCAACAAAAATAAAGTCTATGTCTATGAAAGATCAAGAGTCTATTCTGTACCTTCTATGCCTATGATGGGATATGGCTATGGTGGATATGGATATTATGGGGGTTATTACGGTGGTATGTTTGGTTACAGTGAAGAAATTGTGCAAGAGTCTTGTAAATTATTTTTAGAAACCAACAAAAAAGGCATTATTGTCAAATGGGGTTCACGTGGCAACAGCTGTGTCAGTGACGAACAACCCAATCTGTAAATATAGTTCTACTCTTCAAAAATAATAATATCATAAGCACTTGTTTTTACAAGTGCTTTACTTACATGTACCGAACCATTACGATTGACTTTACTTAATTCATCTCTTAAAAGCTCTATCTCTTCTTGCATTTGCCCTATTTGTTCTTTTAGCTGCAAAACAATATCTACACCGGCTAGATTAATACCTAACTGACGTGTAAGACGCAATATTAATTTCATACGATCAATATCACGTTGAGAATACAATCGCATACGTCCTTGTGTCCTAGAGGGCTCTACAAGTCCCTCTTTTTCGTATTGTCTAAGTGTTTGTGGGTGTATATCTAGCATGGTTGCCACCACAGAAATGAGATAGACTGGTTCATCATAACTATGCATTGTGTTTCCTTTCTTTAGTTATAGCATAAACTTACGTATACTCATACGTTATAGTTTTTCTTCCATCTGCTTTTTTAAGTCACTATCTAAGGTATCAACATCTGGTAAAACCACATTGGCCACCAAATACAAATCACCCTTTAATGCAGTTTTTCTATCGGGGACACCTTTACCTTTGAGTCTAAATTTTTGACCATTCTTCGTATTTTTAGGTACTTTTAAAGAGACCTCTTTTTCAGGTGTTTGTACAGAAATTTTTCCACCAAAAAGAGCTTCTTTTAGAGGAACATCAAAGGTTTTATAGAGGTTATCACCCTTGCGTTTATACTCATCCGAAGATGCCACATCTACTTGTATAAGCAAGTCACCTGCTTGTCCTTGGTATTGTTTACCTTTACCTCGTACACGCATTGTCTCACCACTTTTAATACCTGCTGGTATCTTAATGTCAAAACTTTCACCATTGGCAAAAACATTATGTTTTCCACCAGTGACTGACACCATAAAAGGTATCGTGATACGTGCTTGCATATCGAGATCTGGTCCACCAAAGCCACCAAAACCACCAAAGCCTCCTCCTGAGGCACCTGAAAATCCTCCACCTCCACCAAACATTTGACGAAGTATCTCATCCAAATCAACACCGCCTCCTTGAGAAGAAGCAAAGTCATGAAAATTTTGACCTCCGAACATTGAGTCACCAAATTGGTCATACTGTGCTTTTTTCTCACTATCAGAAAGTACTTCATACGCAGCATTAATCTCTTTAAATTTCTCTATAGCACTTTCATCTTTATTAATATCTGGATGGTATTTTCTAGCTAATTTTCTATAAGCTTTTTTAATTTCATCCGCACTCGCATTTTCACTAACACCGAGTGTTTCATACAAACTTTTTGACATGGCCTATCCTATAAAAATGGTTTTATTTATAGTGATTATATCAAAAGAGTTGAGTCTATGTCAATCAAGTTTAAGCATTTATAGATGAATATTTTATTTTATATCAAACACAGCATCTTTATAGGGTACCTCTAGCAACCCTAGATACTCATATATACTTGCATGTTTTACTCATCTTGTAGCATAATTTGGGTTAAGCCAAATAGGAGTATAATTTTATAATTAATTTTGAAGGAATCACTTATGGGTAGAGCATTTGAATATAGAAAAGCTGCAAAAATGAAGCGATGGGGGACGATGTCAAGAGTCTTTCCTAAATTAGGAAAAATCATTACCATGGCAGCAAAAGAGGGTGGGATGGATCCAGATATGAATCCTAAACTTCGTACTGCTATTTTAAATGCTAAAGCACAAAATATGCCTAAAGACAATATTGATGCTGCCATCAAAAGAGCTGCTGCTAAAGATCTGGCTGATATTAAAGAGCTTACTTATGATGTCAAAGCAAGTCATGGAGTACAAATGATAGTCGAATGTGCTACAGACAACAACACACGAACTGTAGCAAACGTAAAAGCCATCCTTGTACGTAATGGTGCAGAGATGCTTACTTCTGGTTCTTTAAATTTTATGTTTACAAGAAAAGCTATATTTGTAATCGATAAAACAGAAGATATGGATATAGAAGAGCTTGAGCTTGATTTAATAGATTTTGGACTAGAAGAGATAGAAGAAGATGTTGAGCCACAAGAAAATGATGATGACAAGCCTATTTTGCGTATTTATGGTGATTTTACCTCTTTTGGAGAACTTTCTAAAGCATTTGAAGAAAGAGGCATAGAGCCCACAAAATCTACACTTGAATATGTCGCCAATACACCCATAGAGCTTAATGATGAACAATTAGAAGAAATAGAAACACTCATTGATAAGCTAGAAGAAGACGAAGATGTACAAACCGTGTTTACCAATATAAACTAAAGGTAACCTCTAAATATATACCTCATCATAGCTGTATCAGTTGACTCTATATATTACTGCATAGATTAAAGGTACATAATATAAATTTAGTATGGTTGCCCATACTATCCCAAAACCAAGACTAATGGCCATAGGCTGTAAAATAAGTGCTTGTCCAGAAGCAAAAAAGATAAGTGACGAAAGTCCTAAAACTGTTGTGACTGATGTCAATAGTATGGGACGCAGTCGCATACCTGCTTTTTCTATAACTTCATGATAATCTGTGGATCCTTTGATAAAATCAAGCATGATAATACCATCATTAACCACCACACCAGCAAGACCAATAATCCCCATAAGACCAGGCATTGTCATGTTGATTCCCATCAATTTAGTACCCACTAAAGCACCAAATATCGACAAAGGAATGATGGAGAGTATAATGAATGGTAAAACAAGTGAATTAAACATCCATACTAGCGTAATAAAAATCAAAAACATTGCTATCAATCCTGCTTCCATCATCTCTTTTTTTATCTGATCATTTTCTTTCTCTTCCCCTTTTATAATGACGTGTATTCCTGATTTTGTTATCTTATTTAGCAATGGCTTAATCTGTTGCATTACTTCTGCTGGCGTGATGATAGTTTTATTCACTTTAGCAAAGAGTGAACGTACTTTTTCTCCATCTTCTTTAAAGATTTTCACAAAACTTTTTTTATAACTAAAATCACATACCTCGCCTAATTTTACAACTTTTTTTCCATCGGGTGTGCTTATATGAAAATCTGCAATATCTAAGGCACTGTCTTTTATACTATCTGACAATTTAACACGTACCAATCCTTTTTTATCAAACATTTTTGCATACTCTGATTTCAGAAATGATCCTTTCAATACAGAGATAATATAACCTTCAGAAAAACCCAATTTTTGTCCGTATGTATTCACATGGAGTTTTAGTTCTCGTTCTCCTTCATTGGCATTGTCTCCTATATCGGATACACCCTTTATCTGACTTAAGTTTGCCTCTACCTCTCGCATCACAGAAAGTACCTTTGTAGTATCTTCTCCTGAAAATCCAATTTCTATATCATTGCCTACGATACCTGCTTGTTGTACATACACATTAAACTCTTCAAAAATTTTCTTCCCGTGTGCTTTTTTCTTTTTAAATCGCTTAGCCACCTTCTCTTGAATATCTTCTGCAATTTCTTGAGAACTTCTTTCTCTAATCATATCGCTGTCATCATACTCTAAAGAAAAAAGAGGGTTAATATACCTATCAAAAAAGTTTTCTGGTGCCTTTTCATGTAAATTAATAAAAATTTGAAAAAGATTTTCGCCTAGTTCAGAACTTTGGTCTTTATTGAATTTAAATCCTATCACTGAGGTTACCGAATCTACTTCTTTTTTATCTAACACTTTGAGTAAAGCATGTTCTATTTGTGTGACATAGACTTCTGTGTCTTTTAATTTATTATTAATATTGACCTTCCCACTCATGTAAACCTGCTGTGCATCAAACTCTGGCATAAGTTGAAACTTGGTGACCTTAGCGATACCAATGGTGCCTATTATAATAAAAAGAACAATAAAAGCAAGAGAACCCTTTTTTTTACTTAATAATGTATTTAAAAGTGTTCTATATCCTTTGGTCCAAGATTTCCAAAATCCATTGCTATCTTCTCCTTGCTTAATTTGACCTACAGAAAAAAACTCTTTGGCATGTAAAGGCAAAAAATAAAATGCTTCAAATAAAGAAGAGAGCAACAAAACAGTAATCATAACAGGTAAAACCTGCATAAACATTCCCATTTTACCAGACATTATAAGCAAAGGCAAAAAAGAGAATATAGTCGTAAGCGTTGCTGCCAATACAGCAGGATACATCTCTATAGCTCCATCAATTGCGGCATTTCTTGGTGTCTTTCCCATCTCCATATGTCGGTAAATATTTTCAGCTACCACAATAGCTTCGTCTACAAGCATACCTAAGGCGATAAGTGCACCCAAAAGTGTGAGCATATTTAAACTATAACCTATCATCTCCATTACAATAAGTGTAATCATAAAACTCGCAGGTATCCCCAAAGCAACAACCCAAGCTATACGAATATTAACAGACCAAAAAAGTGCCAAAAAAACCAAAATAAGACCAAATAAAATATTCGATGATACAAGATTAAGTCGATTTTTAATCCAAATAGATGTATCAGTATAGGCTATAAATTTTATTTTGTCATATTTTTTATTGTACGTTTTCAATAACGCACGTATCTGTTTACTCAAAGCAATAGCATTGCCCTCTTTGGTTTTGTTGATATTGAGTGAAATATTTTCTTTTCCATTAAAATGTGAAATTTGTGTAGGATCTCCCAAGCCATATTGGACCTTGGCAATATCACCCAAATGAAAACGTTTGCCACCTACAGAAAGTAAAACCTGTGAAAGCTCGTATGCATTTTTTTCGCCATTAATCGTAGAGATGTAAAGATGATTACCTTGTGTATCTAATGTACCAGCAGGAAAAATAGATGAAATAGTACTAATAGCTTTATACACAGATAATTTATCCAATCCATATGCATCAAGTTTGTCTTCATTGAGCTTTATAAGCACTTCCATATCCGTATCACCCCGTATATCAATATCAGAGATATCTCCAATGAGTGCCATTTTACCTTTAATGTCTTCTGCTGCATCAATAAGTTTTTCTTTGCCTACATCACCAGATATTGCTACAAGCAAAAGAGGATATTGGTGTACACTTATTTTTGCAATAGGCTCATCCATATCTGCAGGTAAATCGCGCCTGGTATTTGATATAATATCTTTTACATCAGAGAGTACTAACTGGGTATCGCTACCGTGTTTAATATCAGCATAAATATTAAAAAAACCATTTTGTATACTGGTATAAATAGTATCAATTTCTGCTAGACTCTTTAATTTATCTTCTATTGTCGTAACAACCATTTTATCTAGAATATCTGCTGATGTACCTACATACCCACCACTTATATATATTTGATCGAGTGTTGAAGGAGGAAAAATCTCTTTGGGTATATTTTGATAAGCAAAAACAGAAAGTACCAACATAAAGGCCATCAATATATGATTAAGAATAGGCTTATCCACAGCAAAACGAATAAAATTACGCATACCTTCCTCCCCCTACTCTTTAATCACAAATATAGTATCTGTTACTTGATTTTTATATTTTAATGCTTCTACATTTTGCTCTAACATGATACTTTCTGCTTTCAATGCCGCCACTTCTCTTGCCATACTATTGACTATTTTACTTTCATGATATATTTGATTGCTTAAATATATTTTTATCAATGCCAAAATAAGTACAATACTCATAGACATCACAATCACACTGACCATGCCAAAAGTAATACCATTCTCCTCTAGATTTTTTCTCTTTTGTTGTACTTTATTATTTGCTATCATTGTCAAACCTAAAACTTCTTAATTTTGCTGATCTGCTTCGAGGATTCATTTTTAACTCTTCTTGTGTTGCGACAATAGGCTTACGTGTAAGTATTTTACCCAATGCATGATTTCTACCACAGGTACACCGTATAGCATGTGAGTCACAAATGCAATCTGCTGCCCATTTTTTAAATCTATTTTTTACCAATCTATCTTCTAAAGAGTGAAAGGTAATCAAAGAGATGATTTCATCTTTATAATGGGTAGCCTCAATGGCATCCAAAAGCCCTTCAATCTCCCCTAGCTCATTATTTACTTCTATGCGTATGGCTTGAAACATCAAAGTAGCAGGATGAATTTTTCCACCTGATGGCAATACCTCTTTTGCAATTTGACTTAATGCTTTTGCACTTTTTATAGGTTCTTTAGATCGTATTTTCACCACAGTTTGGGCTAATTTTTTATACTCTCGTATCTCTCCGTAGAGATTAAAAATATATTCTAATTTATCTTGTGCATAAGTATTCACGACTTCATAAGCAGTTAACGAAGCATTACTATCCATACGCATATCAAGTTTTTCAGAAGCAAAAGAAAATCCTCTTTCTTGCTTATCCAACTGTAAAGAAGAGACACCAAAATCTGCTAATACACCTACAATAGGTTTCTCTTGTAACGTAGGCAAAACCATAGCAAATGTCCCTTTATATAACGTACTACGTTCTTTATAAGGGCTTAAACGATTTTGGGAAAACGTCAGTGCCTCTTCATCTCTATCTATCCCTATATGCTTTAAGTGTGGATAGGTTTCTAACATTTTTGTACTATGCCCAGCATAGCCTAACGTACAGTCTACAAAATATCCCTTTGTGGTATCTGCAAAACTCGCTAACACCTCATTCAGCAAAACCGGTATATGGGGTATTTGCATCTCCATCCTTATCTTTTCTCAATTTTTTAAATATCAATGCTATAATAGCAAAATATTCCTAATCAAAGGTTTCTTAAATTCATGGATGCACATCTTATAGAAGAGATTAAACATATCTCACTTTCACTCTTTAACAAAAACTTTTTTTCTGTTTACCATGGATCTATTTCCGCAAGGGTAAATAATACTAAATTTATTATCAATGCCAAAGATACAATACTCGATGAAATCTCTGAAAGTTCGCTCATAAAACTTGATGCACATAAAAGAGACTATAGATGGCGACTGGCTACTTCTGATGTACATATTCATGAGTATATCTACGAAACAATTCCCAA
The DNA here is from genome assembly GCA_003978375.1 of Sulfurovum sp. Lineage (GTDB taxonomy): Bacteria > Campylobacterota > Campylobacteria > Campylobacterales > Sulfurovaceae > Sulfurovum. The sequence continues at coordinate 4,368 of QNZW01000190.1, read as the reverse complement.
TGCCAAATACATAAGTTATACAATGCCCCCTTATGCCACAGCCTATTCACTCAAACATGGCAAAGTGTCACCTACAGATTATTATGGTAAAAAAGTTTTAGGTGAAGTGATTGTATATGACCCCAAAAATATTGATGATTGGCTAGAACGCGCACCTCACGAAATATCCAATTTTTTTCAAAAACATAAAACACACGTATTGTTGGTTAAAGGCTTTGGACTTATCTCTTATGATAGAGATATTATTGAGATGGCAAAAAAAATATCTATCTTAGAAAACTCATGTAGGCTTCTTGCTCTTTCTGCTACTTTGTAAAGCTATTTTTGTTATACTTAAATTGACAACTTATCCAAGGAAATGTAAGTATGAACCAAACAAAAAAACGCCTAGCCATCATCAAACTGGCTATCTCTGTAACTGACAAGGAAACAATTCAACTTCAAGTACTTAAACTCTCTTTACTCAAAACTGACAACAGAATACAAGACATTCTTACAGTTTTAAATGCACAAAATTATATACAAGCACAAAAACTTATTTCTGCGTATATTGATGCACCCATTAAAGAGATATTACAAAGAACTTCACAAGAAAAAAATCATGATAGCCCTATCACATTAGAAAAAACAACAGAACATACACCAGAAGAAAAAAAGATTATTGATGAGTTTGAATTATATATTGTCAATCCAAACAATGCAGAAAAAAGTCCTAAAGCCACACAATATGACACCGTTGTAAAAACAGACACTGCACCTAAAAAATCTTTATCAGATAAAGCGATTAATTATAACAGTTTACTCAATATTAATACCAATGAGATAAATGAAAATAAACTGAATATCCAAGATGAAAACAAGGAAGTTTCTAATCCTTCGCACACATCCAAAACAGAAAAAACAGACTATGAAGCCATGCCATATATACATGAAAAATTAAAAAATATGCAAACACAATATCCTCCTGTGTATCATACGAATGAAACTTTTGAATCTTTAGATATGTGGCTTAATCAAATTGCAAAAAACGGATACAGCGAAACTGAAATAGAAAAAAAGATTAAAGAAGTAGAATCACTTATATATACAAATAAATCCCAAGCTGCTCTTCTTTTACTTAGCACTGCAAGTACAGCTTCTACCTATGCACAATTTAGACTAGCAAGGGCTCTTTTCCGTGGAGAAATTCTTCAAAAAAATATCTCCGAGGCTTTTAGTATTATGCATCGATTGGCTTTACAAGACAACTATCCTGAAGCACTTTGTGATTTAGCTCAATTTTACGAAAATGGTATTGGTACAGCACAAGACAAAACAAAAGCGACTACACTTTACAAGGAAGCCATGGGGTTAGGCGTAAAACGTGCAGGAGAACACTATATTCGCATACAAGAAAAAAGTCGTGGATTATTCTCTTTTTTTAGAAAGTAATTGACTAATGCCCTCATATGCCACAGCAATCATCTTGTCTATATGCTCATATTCTATAATATATGGTGGCATAAAATAGATAACATTCCCCAAAGGACGCAACAAGACACCTTGTGTTAAAGCATATTCATAAATATGAATTCCTATACGTTCTTTTGGCTCATATCCTTTTAGTTCAATGGCCGTTACCATCCCTTGTTGGCGTATCTCTTTTACATTTTGTAGAGATTTTATTTTTTCAACTTTTTCTTTTATATACCGTGCTTTAGCAGCATTTTCTTCTAAAATATTATTATTTTCAAATATCTCCAATGTAGCCAACGCTGCCACACAAGCTAGAGGATTTCCTGTGTAAGAGTGTGAATGTAAAAAAGCCTTATGTTCATTATAATCACAATAAAATGCCTGATACACTTCTTCTGTTGTCATCACAACAGAAAGGGGTAAATAACCTCCTGTAAGTCCTTTAGAAAGCGTCATAAAATCAGGTGAAATATTTGCATGTTCACAAGCAAACATCAGTCCTGTACGTCCAAAACCTGTCATAATCTCATCTGCAATAAGATGTACATTGTACTTTTGTGTTAAATAACGTGCACCTATCAAATAATCTGCATGATACATATGCATACCACCTGCTCCTTGTATAAGTGGTTCAAGAATAAAGGCTGCAATCTCATCTGATTTTTCTTTTAAAATATTTTCTAAAGTACATAATGCCTCTTTTGATGCTTCTTTACTTTGGTCTTTTGGTACAGGTACTTGCATATTGGAAATCAGTAAAGGCTCATATGTTTTTTTGTATAACGCTACATCTCCTACGGAAAGTGCTCCTATTGTTTCTCCATGATATGCGTTTGTCAATGAAAGAAAAATAGGTTTACATCTTCCCTGATTCAAATGATAATGATAACTCATTTTAAGTGCTGCTTCTACAGCGGAAGATCCGTTGTCAACATAAAATACTTTTTTTAGTGCTATAGGCGTAATAGACACAAGCTTATGTGCCAATTCAACAGCAGGTTCATGTGTAAACCCAGCCAATAAAACATGTTCAAGTGTATCTAATTGTGCTTTTATTTTTTCATTAATTGTCTCATTGGCATGTCCAAAAAGATTGACCCACCAAGAACTTATTGTATCAATATATTTATTTCCATCAAAATCATAAAGATATATGCCTTTAGCAGATTTTATAGGTACAAGAGGTAATGTTTCATGGTCTTTCATTTGTGTGCAAGGATGCCAAATTACTTCTAAATCTCTTTGCATGATACGGTTATTTTCACTATTCATCTAAAAACACTCTCCTCTATAATCACCAATTTCAATTGGTATTAACCACAACTTTACTAAAATATTACAAATTTTTAGATTAAGGAATGGATATATTATGATTAGCTGGATGCAAAAACACAACAAATACCTTGTATGGACCATATGGATTGCGACCATTGCCTTCATTGGTGCAGGTTTTGTAGGATGGGGAAGTTATAACTTTGGCTCAAAAGCAGGGAATGTCGCAAAAGTAGGAGATATAGATATTAAGCAAAATAAACTTAATATGGTCTATAGCAATCTCTATAGTCAATACAATGAAAGACTCGGTGGAAGATTAGATAAAGAACAAGCAGAAAAAATGGGACTTGTTAAACAAGCTTTTTCTATTGTTACCACTCAAGCAAAAGTACTTAATTTTGCTCAAGATACGGGTATTATTGTCTCAGACAAAGAGCTTGTTACCAAACTTCATACAATCAAAGGATTTCAAAAAGATGGTGTTTTTAATAAAGAACTGTATACTAATTATTTACAGGCTCAACGTTTAAAAGCAAAAGATTTTGAAGAAACACTTAGAGATGATATGACTGTACAAAAAACATTATCTATTTTAAAAACAAAAGATCTTCCTCTTGAAATAGAAGCCATAGGTGCAGCAATGAATGTGGCTGATAAACTAAACTATACTGTTTTAACCACTGCTGATATTAACTATACATCAGATGAAGCCAAAGTCAAAGCGTTTTGGGAAACGCAAAAAGAGAACTATATGACACCAAGAAAATATAATCTCTCGCTTGTTTGGATAGAAAGCAACAACAGCACTGTTACAGAAGATGAATTAAAAAATCATTACGAAACCAATAGTTTTAACTATACCGATGCCAAAGGAAAACAACTTGATTTTGAAAAAGCAAAAGAACAAGTACGTAAAGATTTAAAACTTAAAAAAACAAAAAAAACTGCACAAAAAGCATATATAAGTTTTAAAAAAGGAAAAATAAAAAGTGCTGAAGACATTACACTTCCTGAAAATGATTTAAAATTAACACCTGCAATCTGGAAAGAGATTAAAACAAAGTCAACCGGAGATATCCTCAAACCTAAAGTAATTGACAATCGTTATGTAACCATTAAGATTAACAGTATTGAAGAACCAAAAGTCATGACATATGAACAAGCACAAAATAAAGTCAAAAATCTTTATGACATACAAGCAAAAAAAGAGGCTCTTTTGGCACTAGCAAAAACCACACTTAACGACAATAATAACAGTCATGCCATTACATCGGATTTTGTCACATTAAAAAGTCGTGATAATTTAAAAGCACTAAATTCACAAGAAAGTTTACAATTTTTACAAAAACTCTTTACATCTAGTAAAGAAAAGGGTATTATAAGCATATTTGATAAAATTGTTGTGTATACTATCATTGAGCAAAAGTTGTTGCCAATAGATGACAATAGTACAACTTTAGTAAAACAGACGGTAGAACAAATGAAAAAAACAGTTTTTGATGCAAACTTTTTAAAAGTGTTAGATAAAAAATATCCAACACAAACTTATGTGAGAGGGCTTACAAATTGAGTAAAACAATCTTAGCTATAGATATCGGTTCCACAAAGATATGTGCTATTATAGCTGAGATTGTAGAC
>QNZW01000131.1 GCA_003978375.1 Sulfurovum sp. | reverse complement strand
CAAAAGATAAAGAGAACAAAATGTTTAAAAATGTGGCAAGTGAAGTGATGACAGTATGTGATAAAAATAATGATAACTTTATTGCACTAGATGAACTGGTGCCAGAATCAAAATGGGATTTGTCTCAACGTAGTTACAAACAATGTTTTCTTAGAGAAGATGAATTTAAGAGTATGGATAAAAATAAAGATAATTTACTTTCAATTCAAGAATATTTGTCGTTTTTTGAGAGTGCAGATAGCAAATATAAGGGGATGCTTTCAAGTCATAAAGAAGAACTAGATAGCTTTAAAGATACCTTGACTTTATGTGATAAAAACAAAGATGGACAACTAACACTTGTTGAGTTTACCTCAAATCAATGTCATATGAGTTCTGATATGTTTTTAAACTATAGTGCAAGTTATCAAAAAAGTTTTGAAATTGCCAAAGTGACTAAACTTCCTCCTAGATTATCTATAGGTAGAGATGAAGATAAGTTAGATATTAATGCAATGGATGGCTTACCAAAAGAAGCACAGGTAGGTATATTGTTCTCCATGTGTGATACAAATAAAGATATGCGACTTATTGTAGAAGAAGCACAAAATTGTAAGTTAAATATGGAAATATTTGATACATTTGATTATGATAAGAGTACTAGTATAGATAAAAATGATATAGCTATGATATCAAGAGAAGAAGAGTTTAATAGAGTAGACTTAAATCAAAATAAAAAGATAGACTTAGAAGAATTTTCAAAGAGCCAAAGAAGAGGATTTTGAGGAAAGGTACGTTAAATATAATATTGTTGTCATGCAAATCAATATATAAACCAATGGAGTATATCAAATGTTAAAAATCAAACTCATAGATATAGTATTACTGGTAATGATTGTCTTAATATTAGATAAACTTTATTTATTGCCTCTTTATGTACCATTAGATACTAAGCCTGATAGCCGGAGATCTGCTACTTATTTGGCAAAGAGTGTAGCAAAAGAGGCAAAATGTGACGATGTTTCGTTGGCTTTTATTAATTTTGATTCCAATAAAGAAAAAACTCTACTTGACTTTAGTTGCATATTTTTCACCAATACATATGCTTCATTTATCATATATGTTTTTTTAAATGATAAAACAAGAGATGAAATGATAAAAAATAGGAATAAACCATATAATGGTAAGCATCAAAGATGCTTTAAGAAAGGACCTGCCTATTTAATTTGTGAATCTTCTATGGCACGAGATAGTGATGGCAAAGCTATATTTAACGGACAAAAATTTTATCATCAATTCTCAGGAGAAGATCTTGAATACACGATTAACTAAATGATGAAAACTATAAAAATTATATTGGTTTTGTTATTGATACTTGTTTATCTTTTTTTAAATTATTCATCTTTATTATTTGAGTTCTTGGTTGATAAAAAATTAGACAATGGTGATTCTATAGGTGCCTTAGCAAGAGATGTTGCTAAAAATGCATCATGTACTTTAGATGTAGCAGGTGGGTTAGTAGAAACAACTAGTAAAGATGTACGCCATGAAATCATGTGCGATAATAATATAAAGCATATACATTTTTCTATTTATCTCTTTAAAACGCAAAGATCAAAAAATAAATTTTTAAAAGAAGATACAAAAAGAAAAGTCTATTTCCAAAAAAACTTTGGGAGTTACTATAATCCAAAATATGATAGAAAGTTAACAAGAGGTATGCCTGAGTTTTATAATCCATGCTTTAAGCAAGGCAAATACTATGTTATTTGTGAAAATGTACAATGGAATATAAAAACGGGCATACCACTATTTAATGGAGCACCCTATTATCATGAATTTAAAGGTACAGATATTGACTGGAAAATTCCTTGAAGTTTCCATGTATTTAACTATTTCGTTTAATCCTAACTTTCTTAGGGTCAAAAAGGGCTATGGCTTCTTTGACCATGGGTTCTTCTAGGAGTGTGGAGGGATCTTTTTCTTTGGCTGCTTCACTGTCTCCTGCATCTGGAGCAATGCATGAACTTTTCATCTCTATGTCTTCTAGCATAGAGCTTGTGTCTGCATCAGAGTGAGGGGCTTGGTTTATTTCGGTAGGTTTTTCTTTATTGGTATCTGGGTTTTCTGAAGGTGTAGGAGAATCAACTACTTTTTTTTTAGGAATATTAACTATTTTTGTTTCTAAACCAAAACACTCTTTGACAAACATATTGATAACACCCCAATGGGTAATCAATGTTTTTTTATCTTCATCTTCTGCTTGTGACTCCCACGTTAGTTTATTGTCTTCAAAATGTTTAAAATGAATATTGCGTTCAAAACACGTACCTAAGTCGTAATCTCTATCATAAATTTTTTGCACCAATGTATCAAATGTTTTTTGGTAATGGTTTATCTTTTCTACCACAGGTTCAGTTTGTGTTTGTGTTTCATTTTCTGTTTGTATTTCATTTGGTATGATTTGTTTAGGAGTAGTAGTGGTTGTTTCTTGTTCTTCTTTTTTTTCTGCTTGGGGTGCTTCTGTTTTGGTTGGAGATTCATCTTTGGAAAGTGGAGGTGTTGACATGATTTCATCTTCAGTAATCGTAATAACTTCAGTGGGTAAAACGACGTCTGTTTGCACAATAGGCGTGGAGGTTTCTGAAATTTCCACACCTTTGAGCTCATTTTCTAGACTTTTTATCATAGCATCAATATTTTTGATTTCTAAACTTTCCATCATTTTAAAAAGTGCTAAAGAAAGAACAAATTCACCATCACTGCCAAGAGCTAATAATGTTTTAGACTCTGCGATAACTCTGAAAAAACGTTCTATTATCATCGGACTTATTGTAGGACTTCCTTGAAGAAGTATATCTTTGAGATAGAGTGTAAGTTCATCAAGTATCATCTCGGCTTCATACTCACGTGACAAGGCAATAAAATCCAAAATTTTTGATGTATCTTTAGCCATAATCGCTGCTAAAAGTGCCTCTAAATGGCTGGGTTCTATAATGCCAAGCATTCCTGTAACTGTTGCAAGATCAACAAAATTTTTAGAATAAACAATGGCTTGATCTGTTAAGGTAAGTGAATCACGCAGACTTCCTGCACCAGAACGTGCGAGTATCTCTAAAGCCTCTTTTTCGAAGCCAATATTTTCAAGGTTTAAAATATGTTCAAGATGATTAAGCACAAGAGTTTGAGGAATTTTTTTAAATCTAAAATGCTGTGTTCGCGAAAGGATAGTGGCTGGTAACTTAAGTGGGTCTGTGGTTGCTAGAATAAATTTGACAAAATCTGGAGGCTCTTCAAGTGTTTTAAGTAAAGCATTAAACGCTTGATTGGTAAGCATATGGACTTCATCGATGATAAAGATTTTAAACCGTGCTGAGCTAGGCTTGTATTTGGTATGTTCTATAAGATCTTTAATATCGTCAATACCACGGTTAGAAGCAGCATCCATCTCAATAATGTCTAGGTGATTTCCCTCTGTTGCCATGACACAATGACTACACGTGCCACATGGATGAGAGGTTGTGCCTTTTTCACAAAGCAGTGCCTTTGCAAAGATACGTGCTGTAGAAGTCTTGCCAGAGCCTCGCAAGCCTGAAAAAAGATAAGCATGAGAAAGTCTATCACCATCAAGTGCAAGTGATAATGTTTGCGAAACTGCTTCTTGTCCTATAAGATCATCAAAGGTAGCAGGTCGGTATTTTCTTGCAAGTGCTAAAGACACAATATTTCCTATGTTTTTTTCAACTATGAATCAACGTTTGATTTGATTCTATTTTAGTACATTTTCCTCTTTTTAAAAGAAAAGAATAATACTTAGTAAGGTAATATTGTATTTAAAGTTTACTTTTAATTGGTATAATTCATCAAATAAATGCAAAGGTTTTAAATATGCGAATGGATAATGAACGGGAAAGTCGCAATGTAGAAGATAGAAGATCAAGCACTGGACGTAGAAGAGGACGTATGCCTTCTATGGGTACCATTATGATGGTTTGGCCTTTTGTCAAACCACTTTTACGAACAAAATTTGGTTGGGCAGTGATAGCAGTGGCGGCAGTGGCTTATTTTTCTGGCTTTAATCCTCTGTCTTTGATTGGAATGAGCGGTGGAGCATCTAAACCTATTAATGAGATAGCAGATGAGAGAGAAGCAGTATTTATCAAAAAAGTTTTGACAAGCACAGAAGAGGTATGGAATGATGTTTTACCTAAATATCATATGAGATATCAAGAGCCAGTAATGGTGCTGTACCGTGCTAGTACACGAAGTGGATGTGGATATGCCGATGCACAAATGGGTCCTTTTTATTGTCCTGTTGACAGAAAAGTTTATCTTGATTTAGGATTTTTTGATGAACTGGCAAACCGTCATAATGCAGCAGGAGATTTTGCACAAGCTTATGTGCTTTCTCATGAGATAGGGCATCATATCCAAAATATGCAAGGTACATTAGAGAAGGTACAACGGCTAAAACAACGTTGGGGTGAAGGAAGTAGTAGATCCAATGCATTGCAGGTAAAAGTAGAACTCCAAGCAGACTGTTATGCTGGAGTTTGGGCAAAATATGCCCATGTCAAATTTAATCTTGTAGAAGCAGGAGATATCGAAGAAGCGTTAAGAGCAGCCAGTTCAATAGGAGATGACAAATTACAAAAAGAAGCTACAGGTTATGTAAGACCAGATGGATTTACACATGGAAGTTCTGCACAGCGTGTAGAGTGGTTTAAGCGAGGTTTTACATCTGGTGACTTAGGACAGTGTGATACCTTTAATTAATATATTTTTTCGCACGTGTCACACCAAGTGAAGCAGCTTTTTCATAATAACGACGTGCTTGTTTTTTGTCTTTTTGTATGACAATACCATGTTGATAAAAGTAAGCTAAATCACAAAGCACTTCAGGATACTCTTTTTCTGAAAGATTTGTTAAAATGCCAAAAGCAGCAGCTTCGTTTTTTTCAAAAAGTATACCAAAGATAAGCTCTCTTGCTAGAACATGTAGCGCTAAGGCATCATGCGTAGCAGCAGAGACCAATAAGAGTTGTGCAGCTTCGGTATACCGAGATTTTTCTTTTAATTGTAAAATATAATGTATTACTTTATGCATCATTTTTTTGGAGTATCCAGAATATTTGATTTGCATAAGCCAAAATTTTACAGTTGAAAAGTTTTCATTTGTTTGATGTCGTATCGTATAAACTTCTTGAATATCAACAAAGTTTTGTATAATACTTTGATTGTTCGTTTCCAAATTCATCCTAGTTCTTCATTACTACAATAAATATAGTATAAAATTCTATTATAATTACACATAAATACACACAAGTATTTTACTAAATTTACGCTAATAAAAAGATTATAACTGCATCTTAGATATAATCTCATTTATTTAAACCCAAACCATGCAATAGAAATATTTCTATAGGAACAAAGAAAATAATAGGAAGCAATAAATGAGTTACACTCCAAGTCAGATTGAAGCAAAATGGCAACAAAAATGGGATGATGAAAAGGCACATGAGCCTGATGATACTTTAGATAGAAAGAAGAAGTATATTCTCTCAATGTTTCCTTTTCCTAGTGGGCGTTTACACATGGGACATGTAAGAAATTATGCTATTGGTGATGCGTTTGCACGTTACTATAGAAAACAAAACTTTAATGTGCTTCATCCTATAGGTTGGGATGCTTTTGGAATGCCTGCAGAAAATGCTGCCATTAAGCATGGACGCCATCCTAAAGAGTGGACGTATGCAAATATTGACTACATGAGAAATGAGTTACAAGCACTAGGACTCTCCTTTTCTAAAACACGTGAGTTTGCTACTTGTGATACACTGTATACGAAGTGGGAGCAAGAGTTTATTATTAGAATGTTTGAAGAGGGATTGCTTTACCGTGAGAGTACGACAGTAAACTGGTGTAACCATTGTCATACAGTATTAGCCAATGAACAAGTAGAAGAAGGCTGTTGTTGGCGTTGTGATAATCCTGTAGAACTCAAAGAGATGCCAGGATATTACCTCGATATTATTAAGTATGCAGATGATTTGCTAGAAGATTTGAAACAGCTTGAAGGAAAATGGCCAAACCAAGTACTGACTATGCAAGAAAATTGGATAGGTAAATCTCAAGGGCTTGAGTTTGAATTTGAACTCTCCAAAGAGAGCAAAGCAAAACTTGGTGGGAACTTTGAGACCTTGTCTGTGTTTACCACCCGTCCAGATACGATTTATGGTGTGACCTACACGGCATTGGCAGCGGAGCATCCTATCACTAAGTATCTACTTGATAATGATTTATTAGACAACGATGTAGCACAGAAGATAGTGGCTATCACCAATATGACAGAAATAGAACGTGCCAAAAAAGGTAAAGAGGGATATGATTTAGGACTTACTGTAATCCATCCACTCACACAGGAAGAGATTCCTGTGTGGACGGCAAACTTTGTATTGGCTTCTTATGGTGGAGGTGCAGTGATGGCAGTACCAGCACACGATGAAAGAGACTTTGAGTTTGCAACAAAGTATCAATTGCCTATCAAAAGAGTCATATCTGGTGGTGAAACGTTACCTTATACTTTAGAAGGTAAGTTGGAAAATTCAGAATCGTTTACAGGTATGAAAAATACAGAGGCTAAAGTACACATTATTTCATATTTTGAGGACAATACTTTAGGTAAGGGTACAACCAACTACAAGCTAAGAAATTGGGGAATTTCTCGTCAGCGTTATTGGGGTGCGCCTATACCATTTGTGCATTGTGAATCTTGTGGACTTGTGGCAGAAAAAATAGAAAATTTACCCATAACACTGCCTGAAGATGTAGAGATTACGGGTGAAGGAAATCCACTTGAAAAGCATCCAACTTGGAAATATTGTGCTTGTCCAAAATGTGGCAAAGATGCTATACGCGAAACAGATACACTTGATACATTTGTACAATCAAGTTGGTATCAGTTTCGTTATGCAACGCATCCAAGTCGATGGAATACAACAGGCATAGATAAAGAAGATGCAAACTATTGGCTTGGAGTAGACCAATACATTGGTGGGATAGAACATGCTATTTTGCATCTGCTTTATGCACGGTTTTTTACAAAAGTATTGCGTGATTTGGGTTATCATGATGTCAATGAACCATTTAATCATCTGCTTACACAAGGTATGGTGCTTATGGATGGTGCGAAAATGTCTAAGTCTAAAGGAAATACTGTTGATCCTGATGCATTGGTAGAAAAATATGGTGCAGATACAGCAAGACTTTTTACACTTTTTGCAGCACCTCCAGCCAAGGAACTTGAATGGAATGATGCTGCAGTAGAGGGTGCATTTAGGTTTATTAAGAAATTGTATGACAGACATACAAAAGTAACAGCCAAAACTTTGCCAAAGATAGATCAAAATACACTAAGTAAAGAGGCAAAATTAGCACGTGTAAAAGTTTATGAAGCATTGAAAAAATCCAAAGAAGTATATGAAAAAACATTTGCTTTCAATACACTCATTGCTGCGTGTATGGAAGCATTGAATGCACTCGACAAACAAGACAATAGTGAGGTATGGACAGAGGGGATGTATATTATGTTAAATCTTTTAGAGCCCATTATTCCTCATGTTGCAACAGAGCTTTCTGATAGCTTATTTGCAAGAGAAAATTTAGAAGTACAGCTTGAAGTCAAAGAAGAGGTTTTTGTACAAGATAGTATTTTGTATGTGGTGATGATAGGAGGCAAAAAACGTACTGAAATTGAAGTAAGTCCTTCAGCAAGTAAAGATGAAATATTGGCGTTAGCAAAAGAAGCAGGAGCAAAGTGGCTTGAGGGGATGCATATCGTAAAAGAGATAGTAGTTCCTAACAAATTAGTTAATCTTGCAGTTAAATCAGTATAATATGATAAATATTTAATAAAGGCATAGGAAAAAAAGATGCAAATAAATAAAAAGTTTACTCTGTATTATGTGTTGTTGGGCGTTACACTAACTTTCTTGTTAAGTGCTTGTGGGTATAAACCCTCTTCTCAATATATTAAAGAGATGTTTTCAGATACAGTATATGTAGAAGTAGAGGTTGATAGAGCAGAGCCAGAGAATGCACCTTATGTGAAAGATGAGATGAATCGTCTTATTTATACACGATTTAAAGGACGTGTTGTACCTAAAGAACAAGCACAAAGTCAAATTTATGTGAGTTACCAAGGCACGACGTTTCGAGCACTTGCATATACCAATGGATATATAACACGATACCGTGCCAATGTCAGAGTACGTTTCAAAATGATTACAAAAAGAGGTGTATTGAAAAAAAATATCAGTGCTAGGGTAGAATCTGAAATTCAAGCTTCTTCATTGCAATCTTCTAAACTTAGAACAGAGGCAATTAGAAAAGGTCTTGAAAAAGCTTTGGATGAATTCTTAGCGTATGTTGCAGCCAAAGGAACGACTGACACTAAAAAGAGTGATGAGACTGTCACTATGCAAGTGACAGATATCAATAAAACGCTTTAGTAATTGTCTGTAAGCATAGGATAATATCTTGATAGCGTCTTTAGATTGTTTTCTCAATGAAAAACCACTCTATTATAAAGAGATAGACCATAAGCGTATAGGTATCGCTTATGAAAAATTAAAACCATATATCCAACAGACAAGAGCAGTGCATATCATAGGCACCAATGGTAAAGGCTCAACTGGACGTATGGTAGCCCATTTGGCCCATAAAAGTGGATTGAAGGTTGGACATTATACCTCTCCTCATATTTTAAAATTTAATGAACGTATTTGGATAGATGGTGTAGACGCATCTGATGAGATACTTGAAGTTGCACACCAAAAACTTTTTAAAATTTTAGGTCAAGAGATATCAAAGGCATTAAGTTATTTTGAGTATACAACACTTTTGGCATTTGTGGTGTTTGAAGAGTGTGATCTCATAGTACTTGAAGCTGGACTTGGGGGAGAATTTGATGCAACCAATGTCTATGATAAAGAACTGAGTATCATTACACCTATTGGCATAGACCATCAAGCTTTCTTGGGTGAGAGCATAGAAGAAATAGCTAGTACAAAGATACGAAGTATCCAGAAGAAGGCTTTGTTGGCGCCTCAGATATATGATGAGGTGGCTAAAATGGCAAAAGAGATTGCACAAGAAAAAGGTGCTAAATTATATGAAGCCAAGGAGATGACACTCCAATCTACGGCTTTAGAAAGTATTGCAAAACAAAAGGGTTGGGCTGCGTATCTTATAGATAATGCTACCGTTGCTTTACAAGCCCTAGATATATTAAATGTTAAATATGATGCAAATGATTTAAAAACCTTGGATCTATTTGGACGTTTTTATGCATTAACGGAGCATATACGCATAGACGTAGGTCACAATCCTTTAGCGGCTAAAGCAATAGAAAAAGCTTTAGATAAAAAAGTCGTCCTTATCTATAACTCTTTAGATGATAAAGATTATGAAGAGGTATTGCGTACATTAAAGCCTAAAATAAAACGTGTAGAAATCATACCAATAGAATCTCAAAGAGCCACTACTTTAGCAGAGATTGAAAAAGCATTACAAGCTGTAGGTTTGGAATATAGTTATTTCCAACATAAAATAGATGAAGATGAAGATTATTTGGTTTTTGGATCATTTTATGTTGTAGAAGCATTTTTAAAACAAAGGAATATGTAGGATGAGCATTTTGCTCACAATATGATGGATTAGAAATCCTATCTTACACAAATAAAATCAATGTATCAAAGTAATATATATGAATATTTAGAAACACTCACTGAAGAAAAACTACTCATTTGTAACAATGACAAAGAAGCGATGCAAATACGTGATGTTGCAGTACTTCTTGGTTTTGATACCTTTGTCTTGCCTGATTTACGTGTAAGTGTAGGGGAAGATTTACGTGCATATACACAAGATGTACAAACACTTTTTTTGCAACTTTTAGGTTATCATCAAAGCAGAGAAAAAAAAGTACTCATCTCTCCACTGAGAACACTACTTATTCCTTTTCCTAAGCCAGAATATTTTGCTTCTAAAACGATAGCGTTTGCACAGACAATAAAGCTACAAGATTTAAAAGAAACTTTGTATCATTGGGGATATCATTTTACAGACATTGCAGCACAGCGTGGTGAAGTTTCTTTTCGTGGAGATATTATCGATATATATCCTATAGATGCTTTAAAACCATATCGTCTTTCATTATTTGATGAAGAGATAGAATCTATACAACATTATGATGAAAATTCTCAAAAACGTTTACCCGATGAGTTGGAATCATTTACTTTTACATCAACATTTTTAGCATTAAATAAAACACAATATGAAGCATTAAAATCGAGATGTGAACAAAGTAGTTATGATACGTTTGTCAAAGATATAGATGCCTTAGGACTTTGGTATTTAGAGGATTTAGGCGAGAGTGCCTTGAAACAATTTTCTGGCGTATGGGCATCAAATTTAGATGAAGAACTTAAAGAGATATATGCATTGAGCGAACCACTTATACCACGAAAAGATTTTTTACTTCCTGTTATTTCAGAAGGCTCTAAATATCGTGATTTAGAAGTTGTAAATCCTAACAAGCTTCTTGCGTCACATCAAGATAAGCATATTATTATACTTGCTAAAAATGAGAGTATTGTAAGGGGATCAGAATTAGACTCTTTTGAAAATATAGAGTTTGTTTATCAAGAGGGTATTGTCAATCTTTTAGGTTCGGATAAGCTTATTCTTTCACTCAATAAACCCATTAAACGTAAAAAGGCGAAAAAAGCGTCTATTATTTTAGATGAATTGAAATCAGGTGATTATGTGGTACATGAGAACTATGGTGTAGGTATTTTTAAAGGGATAGAAAAAAGAGAAGTATTAGGATCTTTTTCTGAGTTTGTGGTAATACAGTATCAAAATGAGGATACACTCTTAATCCCTGTGTCTAATCTAGAAGTGATAGATCGATATGTTGCTGAAGGTGGGACACTGCCAGTGCTTGATCGCATGGGGAAAGCCAGCTTTAAAAAGCTTAAAGCCAAAGTAAAAGAAAAACTTTTTGTTATTGCTTCACAAATCATTAATCTTTCAGCGCAACGGCATTTGAAGAAAGGTATTGCACTAAAGTCAGATATGGAAGAACATGCTATTTTTATGTCTGAAGCAGGATTTGAGCATACAGAAGATCAAGAAAGAGCTATTTATGCAATGCTTGATGATATGAGTTCTGGAAAAATGATGGATAGGTTACTCTCAGCAGATGTAGGTTTTGGTAAAACAGAAGTAGCGATGAATGGGATGTACGTAGCGATTAAAAATGGCTATCAAGCAATGATGATAGCACCAACAACGCTGCTTTCATCTCAACACTACAAAAGTCTAAAAGAGCGTTTTTATAATCACGGTATTAAAGTTGCGAAATTGGATAGATTTTCAACAGCCAAAGAAAAAAAGCAAACCTTAGATGGTTTGGAGAGTGGAAGTATAGATGTAGTGGTAGGAACCCATGCATTACTGAAAGCGAAATTTAAAAATCTTGCACTTGTGATTATCGATGAAGAACATAAGTTTGGCGTAAAACAAAAAGAGAGACTTAAGGAGATAGCTATTGATATTCATCTACTCTCAATGTCTGCTACGCCTATACCACGTTCATTGAATTTGGCACTTTCAGAGGTCAAGAGTTTCTCTGAGATTCTTACACCTCCCATGGAACGTTTAGGGGTAAGAACCTTTGTTAAATCTTATGATGACAAAGTGATTAAAGAGGCAATTCTTCGTGAATTACGTAGAGGTGGACAGATATTTTATGTCTTTAACTCCATTGCAGGGATTGAAGAGAAGAAAAAAATATTATTAGAGATATTACCGAAGTTACGTATCGCCGTACTTCATTCTAAAATATCAGCCAAAGAGACAGAAGATGAAATGATGAAGTTTGAAGATGGAGAGTATGATGTATTGCTTTCTACTTCTATTGTAGAGTCAGGCATACATATGCCTCATGCCAATACGATGATTGTTGATGGAAGTGAAAATTTTGGGATAGCAGATTTACATCAACTTCGAGGACGCGTAGGACGTGGAGGCATGGAAGGCTATTGTTATTTTATGGTTACAGATAAAGAACGTCTTAGTGACAATGCCAAACGCCGTTTACTCGCTCTAGAATCACATTCAGATTTAGGATCTGGTGCTGTACTTGCTTTTCATGATTTAGAGATACGTGGAGGAGGTAATATTATTGGAGAAGCACAATCTGGACATATCAAACAGATAGGTTATAGTCTTTATTTGCGTATGTTAGAAGATGCTATTAAAGAACTTTCAGGACAAGATAAAGAAGTGGCACATACTATTGATATGAAACTCTCAATAGATGCGTATTTAAATGAAGAACTTATAGAAGAAGATAGATTGCGTCTTGAGCTATACCGTAGACTTTCTCTTTGTCAAAGTACAGGAGAAGTGTATGAAATAGAAGCAGAAATAGCAGATAGGTTTGGTAAACTTGATACCATTACGAGACAATTTATAGATGTGATTGTCATGAAAGTATTGGCACGAGAACAAGGTATAAGTAAAGTCTCTTCCTATGGTGAAAATGTTTTTATAGAATTTAGAGAAGAAGGCAAAGCACGTAAAGTACTCAAATCACACTCTAAAGACGATGATGACATTATTGCGACAGCAATGACATATTTGAAATCATTTTAATTCAAAATTTATATCTTATGGTTTGATCCTTGTAAATAACGTATTTTTTAGCTTTTTTGTAATTTAAGTATTAGCTTTCTTTTCTATTAAATAAAATGTTTCATCAAATTTTAATAGAAAAAATGCTATATTATGAGCGTAAATGCCAAACTGCCTGTGAGGGTAGGACGGAAAGCCACGGGTCTATTTATGAAATAGACAGCCGGGTTACCTAATGTTTCAGAATTGTTGAGTTGAAATTTTAGAAAGGTTTTCCGGGGGCAGGTAATATATTTTTACGTAGTTTAATATAAATTTTTAGGGGCTTTTAATATAGTTTTACTATGTTTTAGTTTTTAAAAAAATATAACTTCATGTAAGAGTTTTTTTCTTCTTCTTAAAATTAATCAAAAACCTTTTCTAAATAATTAAATTATACTAAAGCCAAACTGCCTGTGAGGGTAGGACGGAAAGCTACAGGTCTAAAATATTTTAGATGGCTGAGTTGCCTAACAGTGGAGTAAAATTTATGAAAAAAATAAAGAATTTATTTATACCAGTTATGACATTATTATCATTTTAATATAAAGAAAATAATGATCAATTAATTGTTAATTGTATGGATATATTTTATTTATTAAAATAATGGATTAAAAGTGTATGACTATCCTTATTTAATAGAATACTTTTAATAATTTTCATACTATATGAGTTAACAATGAATAAAAAACTTAATATAAGGTTAATTGAGTAAGGGCGCGTAGATGACAGTGTGTGTATGTGTATGTGTATGTCATCAGACTACAGTAATGTTAAATCTAAACACATAAACAACAGTAATATATAAAACAGGAGTAAATTGATGAATATGTCAAATTTTATGATTAAATTAAATGGTATAGGTAAATATATTGTACTTATTGCTGCATTAAGTTATACAACTTTTGCATCAGAATGTTACAATTTTATTGAACACGAAACAGAGTTGGCTGCAACAGATTTGGAAGATTTTGAATCACCAGCTAAGATTGTAGCTTTAAAAGATGGTGGTTTTGCATCTGTATGGGAAGATAATGCAGCACTTGGTGATGGTGGTACAAACCGTACCCTAAAAATCAGATATTTTGAAAGTAACGGAACTGCAAGAACAGGCGATATAAAAGTTTCAAATTTAGCAGTAGACGGAACAGATGGGTATGATGTAGATCAGTTTGATGTTATTCAAACAACAGATGGTAACGTAGTTGTATCATGGTTAAGTGAAAATGCAATGTTATCAGACACACCAGTTGCTGCAATATTTGATGCGACAGGTAAAAAAAT
>QNZW01000100.1 GCA_003978375.1 Sulfurovum sp. | reverse complement strand
TTGTGCTTGTTGCTTGGCTTTTTCTTTCTCTTGTTCTGCGATGGTGACATCTTGCTTTGCAGCTTGTACTTCTTCAATCTTTTCTTTTATTTTTGGAGGCAGTACAATGTTTCTAAGCTCTACTGAAGAGAGAATCACAGGTTTATTAGGAAGGGCATCTATTTTTTCTCTTACTTTGGTTTGCACCGCTGAAGCAATATCGTTTCTCATCTCTGGCAGTTGCTCTGCGGTGTATTGACCTACTACATCACGCACAACTTCTCGTACTTTTGAATTGATAATTTTCTCTTCCCAACTTGAACCCCATTTTGCAATGGTAGCGGGGGCAGATTCTGATCTGAGTCTATATTGCACGGCAAGGTCAATATTGACAGTCAGTCCTCTTTTATCGAGTACAGGGATGGCACCATTTCTTCTTAGTCCACCTTCGAAACCTTTGTATTTTTCACCCAGCTCACTAGAGACATCATTAGAGTAAGTAATGAGGCGTATTCGGGTATTTACAGGAACGATTTTTTGTAAGACAGGAATAAAAAAATGTAACCCTGGCATCAATGGCTCTTTTTGAAATTTACCTGTAGTGACTTTGATACCAACTTCACCTGAATTGATAATAGCATAAGGCTTAAATACAATTAAAGCAAAAATAATCGCACCAATTATAATAATCCAAGTAGGCATACCATTTTGCATAGAGTTAAATGGATTTGTCATGTTATTTCCCCCTCCTTGATTATTGTTTCCTGTGGGCTTTTTCTTTTTAAAATAGTCGTTCATATCTGCTGGCATGTTGTTCCTTAGTTAATATAGGTTAAGTGTTGGATGTAGTCAGGATTTTTTCCTGCTACGACATCAAAATAGGCTGCTTGTAATCTCTGTGTCATAGGTCCGCGACTACCGCTTCCAATGATACGTGCATCTACCTCACGGACAGGTGTGACCTCTGCAGCGGTACCGGTAAGAAAGCATTCATCACAAATATAAATCTCTTCACGTGAAATACGACGACGTATTACCTCTATGCCCATGTCACCAGCAAGGTCTATAATGGTTTGTTGCGTGATAGACTCTAAGGTATTGTCTGATGGAGGAGAGATAAGTTTACCTTCTCTTACCATAAAAAAACACGCACCACTTGCTTCGGCAATGTAGCCTTGGTCATCACGTAAAAGTGCTTCATCATATCCCGCTTCCACTGCTTCAAATTTTGCCATTTGTGAGTTAAGATAATTTGCCACTGCTTTGGCTTTACCCATGCTAGAGGTATTGGGTGTTCTTGTCATAGAGGAGATTTTAAGACGTATGCCTTTTTTAAGCCCCTCTTCACCAAGATAGGCTCCCCATTCCCATGCAGAGATAGAAACTTGTACGGGTGCATCTTTGTGATACAGTCCCATAACCCCATACCCTAGATAAACAAGCGGTCTTAAATAGGCACCATCAAAAAGCGCATTTTCTTGTAGGAGTTTCACTTGAGCAGCATTGAGTTCTTCTATTGTGTAGGGTACATCCATGAGTGTCATTTTTGCTGAGTTTAGAAGTCTTTGTGTATGTGCATTGAGTTTAAAAATGGCACATCTTCCATCTACTGTTTTGTAAGCTTTGGTGCCTTCTATCGCACCATTACCATAATGTAGTGTATGGGTAAGAACGTGTACTTTGGCATCGTCCCATGGAGTCAATTCTCCATCCATCCATATATATTTTGCTTTATTCATAGTCTTTTTTCTCCGAAAATTACAATGGATAATTCTATCTAAAATTCTGTTAATAGTTGTTTACCCAAATTGAAGGAAAAGACCTATAAGAAGAGAGAGAACTATCGTAGTAACTATGACTAAAGTCTGATGCCACTTTGTAGAAATGACAAGCTTGGATTCCAGATATTCTACTATTTTCATCGCTGGATATATCATAAAAATAAGCATCACAATAGAAAAGACTATGGTAAGTACAAAGTTTAACATGCTTACAGTCCATAATAACGATGTACAAAAGCTATTTCTTCAGCTGTTTTAAGTCTCAATTGTGAAACTTTTTTGTGTGTATTGTTTAGAATAACAAGGGTATTGTTTTGGAATTTCAAATGTGTTTTTGCCCACTCTTTTTCAAGCCGTTCAAACTCTTGAAAAAGTGTAGCATTGTTAGGTTTTTCTTTAAATTTTTTATCTTCTTTGCTTAGAATTTGTAGTCCACCAAAGCGTTTATCAAGATAATAGGGACTGTAGGCTTGTACAGCTTTATAGACACGTGCATTTTTGGGAGTAGGTCTTCCTTGCATAAATGCGATAAATGCAGCACTAAAAAATGCTAAAAAAAGTGCATAGGGAAGGTATTTTCTAAGTGATTGCATCTTGAGAACCTTTTTAAAACA
This sequence comes from Sulfurovum sp., assembly GCA_003978375.1. Lineage (GTDB taxonomy): Bacteria > Campylobacterota > Campylobacteria > Campylobacterales > Sulfurovaceae > Sulfurovum. The sequence continues at coordinate 11,851 of QNZW01000100.1, read as the reverse complement.
ATAAATTCAATATGAGTCATAGTATAGAATGCTTTTAGCTACAAAGCCTTGATGTATATCAATGCCCTTATTATTTGTCTATGTTATGATAGCTTAGTTTATCTATGAAGGCAGTATGTATGAAAAACTTTTTTTATTTAGAGGGTGCATATCTTATGATTGGTCTGTTTGCACTTCTAATTACACTTTATGTTTCTACGCGTCCTTTTATGTCTAAAGGAGCTTTAAAAAAAGGTATTTTTTGGGTATCTTTGGTTATTGCTGTGATGGTAGGAACACACTATTTTATTACAACAAAACGTATGAAGCAGGTGAGAGTAGCTTTTGAAAAAGATTTACCTATTCTTTGTGAAAGCAGGGCATCACGTATCGTTTCGCAAACAGTCATTGTCCAAAAATCAAAATCATGGACGCTTCAAGAAGATAATTTTATATCCCCTTACTATACAAGACCCTTTTTTACGGCTAGGTGTATTGTTAAATAGTAAGAGGTCAAATTATATTTTTTACTTATTATAATCATAAAAATTTATGATTATTTTTCTTTTTCTTGACCCAAATCAATCTATTGGCGTTTTAAACAAGCAATAATATAGACATGCCCTAGAATTCAATACACCCAAAATTCTTTGGATGTAAAAGATATTCAACAGCAAATAGATACAACGAAAGGCACCTAAAATGGATACACTTATAGTAAGACCTGAGATAGCAGTAAATGAATTTTTACCTATTTTTGTTGGTTCCTCTTTGGTGCTTGTTTTTGGCGTTGGGTATGCCGCAATCATTACTCTGTCAAAAATGGGTTATTTTTCTAAAAAATGGATGCCTGTAGGCTATTTATTTTGGGTATTACAAACTTATTTCTTATATGATTTCGCTATGCGTATTCAAAGCAATCATTTCACAATAAAAGTGTTGATGGTGACGATGATAGCATACCTTTTTGTGCCACATTTATATTTTTATCTTATAGATGAGTCAGAACGAAGGTATAAAAAAAATGATGAAATCATAGAAGATAAAAACAATACATAAAAAAAAGGAGGTATATATATGTCAAATAAAAAAGCTTCGGTTTGGACAAGTATACCATTTTGGCGACGTTCGGCAGCATGGGTAACAGGTGTTGCTTCTGTATTGCTAATATGGTTAACTTTTGATTCCATCTCTCAAATTAATATGGGAACAGAATCAGATTTGAAAAATGGAATAGACAAGAGAGTACCTGCGGCAACTGTGATTAATTATAAAATCGGTTATGCCATGGATGCTAAGAGAGGACATGAAGTACCAACTATTGGAGAAAAACAACTGTTTTTTGGAAAAGAGTGGAATGAAGAAGATGCAAAAAATCTTTTGCATTTGGGTAAGCTGACTTCTCAATCAAAAAACTGTATGAATTGTCATACTTTATTGGGAAATGGTGCGTATTATGCACCTGATCTTACTAAAGCTTGGTTAGATCCAGCATGGAAAGATGGTGGACCTATGCAGGGAATGACAGGGAAAAATAGTGTAGAAGAGGCAATATCTGAATTCCTACAACATCCTTCTCAATACCCTACTCATGCACGTATGATGCCAGATCTTAAGATTACAAAAGAAGAGTCTATGGGCTTGGTAGCATTTCTCAAACATATGAGTAGTATTGATACCAATGGATTCCCAAGAAACTTTTCCAAAACAGATGAACAATTTAAAAGAGGAGGCTCAAATGCTCACTAGTATTAAGAAAAATAGTTTTGAAAACAGTGAATCTAAAAAGTTAGCCATGATGTATTTTAGGGTGGCTATCGTGCTTTTTGGTGCACAGCTTCTTATGGGGCTCATTGCAGCAATTCAATTTATTTTCCCTGGATTTTTATTTGAAATTTTTGATTTTTCAGTGGCAAGAATGGTGCACATTGAAGCCTTGGTTGTCTGGATGCTTTATGCGATGATAGGTTCAGTATATTTCCTCATGCCAGATGAAACAGGGATAGAAACAGTGGGCATCAAAATAGCAAAACTTGCATTTTGGGTACTAACAGCTGCAGTAACAATAGTTGTATTGGTCTTTATCCTTGTTCAAATAGGACCTGGTACTATCAATTCTATTTGGTTCATTAATGAAGGTAGAGAATACCTTGAAGCACCTAGATGGGCAGATATTGGTATTGTGGTAGTGATACTGATATTTTATTGGAATGTATTTTCTACCTATAGCAAAGGGAAAAAAACAGGCATTATGACCGTACTTGTAGCTGACTTGATGGCATTGGCTGGTCTCTATTTGGCTGGTATGTTTTTTACTGACAATATATCTATCGACCAATATTGGTGGTGGTGGGTGATACATCTTTGGGTTGAGGCAACATGGGAAGTCTTTGTTGGTGCACTCGCAGCCTACGCACTTATTAGGCTTATTGGAGCAAAACGTGAAGTAGTAGAGATGTGGCTATGGATTGAAGTATTGATGCTTTTTGGATCAGGCATATTAGGTCTAGGACATCACTATTTTTGGATTGGGACACCTGAGTATTGGTGGGAGATTGGAGCATTGTTTTCTGCTCTTGAGCCTGTACCTCTTGTCGCTATGTTTGTGCATGTGCTTTATGATTGGGGTAAAGAACAAGGTGCAGCACAAGCAGAAGGTAAAGAGGGGTCCGTGGCAAAAAATATACCTGCGATGACATGGATTGTGTTGAATGCCTTTGGTAACTTTTTGGGTGCTGGTATTTGGGGTTTCTTCCATACGTTACCACAAGTCAATATTTATACACACGGTACACAGTTTACTGCCGCACATGGGCATCTGTCTTTTTTTGGAGCCTATGCGACCATTTTGATAGGCATGATGTATATAGGTCTTCAGTATGCCTATGGCATAGAGCGTATGACATCGACCTTTCGATCAAAAATGGCAGTTTTCTTGATTAGCTTTGGCGTGATGGGTATGACCATCGCTTTAACCATCGCTGGATATGAACAAGTGTTGATTGAACGTGCAGAACTTGGTGCTACGTGGAATGCATATTTTGTGGCACAAGATATGCCATGGTATGTCCAAGCACAAATTTGGAGATCGATTATGGGTGTGGTAACATTTATAGGCTTTGTCTATCTTGTGTGGGATATGTTAACCATAGGGAAAGAACAATATAGGGAAGAAGCCTATATCGTAGAACGTGCAGCAACAGCTGTCTAAATGAGAGATTTTTCTCTCTTTATTGAAGTAAAAAGGAAAGATAATGCTATTTGAATCAATGACAGATGTCGTACCAAGTTTTTTTGCTTGGTTAAACCAAGGACCACTTACGCTTACCATTTTTTTACATACGGTCATCATATTGCCTATGTTCTGGATTTATGCGAGTGAAAAAAAGAAATTAAATAAAGAGAAAGGGTTAGATTAGGCTCTTTGTTTGAGATTGTCTAAAATATTAGACTTATATATATTATAACGAATTTTAATAGGTGAATTAAGTATTGTCTTTTAGATAGATGCTGTTTGTTTTAATATATAAGATTACTTTCTAAAAAAGGAGGAAGAAATGAAATTAAATAGATTGCTTGGCTTCATTGCAATAACAAGTATAGGTGCTACATTTCTTATGGCAGGAACATCAAAGATGGATTTTGCAAAAGTATATGAAAAAGAGTGTCAAGGATGTCATGGTCCTATCCATCAAGGTGGTGTAGGCTCAGATCTTAGACCAGCAGTACTCAAAAAGAAAAGTAGAGAGTTCTTGGCAGAGACAGTGATGAATGGTAGAAAAAATACTGCAATGCCAGCATGGAAAGAAACATTTAGTAAGGATGATGCTTCTGGTATGATAGACTGGTTAATGGACTGGAAAAATACCGTAGAATTAACACTTGATTTAGATGAGGTTAAAAAAACATGGGCAAGATTGGCAGATTATGAAACTTTGGCCAAAAAATACCCAGTAGCAGAAGATGGTAAAATCAAGTATGAAGGTGCACAGATAAAAAATGTAAAAGATATCACCTTTGCAACAGAAAGAGATGCTTCCTTGGTGGACTTTATTGATTCTACAACAGGTGGTGTGCTTTCACGTCATAAAGCTGGATTTGCGGTGCATGTAACTGTGACAAATAAATCAAACCCTAGATATGCATATTCTATCTCACGCTCAGGTAGACTGACCATGTTTGATATTGGCACACCTGGGCAACCAGCACTTGCAACAGTACAGGTAGGACAAGAGTCACGTGGACTTGCTGTTTCTCCAGATGGTAAATATGTGATTGCAGGTAACTATAATCCAGGTGGAGCAGTGCTTTGTGATGCGATGACTTTAGAGCCACTCAAGGCATATGATACTTCTCGTGTGATTAATCCTGATGGACAGATAGGTCCTTCACGTGTGGCTTCTCTCGCAGATACACCTTTTGGTCCATACTTTGCGATGGCATTGAAAGATGCTGGACATGTCTATATTATTGATTACTCTAAACCAGATTTTCCTATCGTAGGAGATGTACCAGATATTGGGAAAATTTTGCATGATGCTTTTTTGAATGAAGATGAAGGTAAAGACTTTGGTCGTTATTTTATGATTGCTTCTCAAGGGTCTGATGTGATAGGGATTGTAGATTTTAAAGAGAAAAATCTTGCAGCACTTGTGCACACAGGTCCACACTCTAAGCCTCATCCAGGACAAGGGTCTTCATGGTACTCAAAAGGAGAGAGTAAACAGCTTCATGCAACCGTTTCTATGAACTTTGGAGATATCGTTGTTTGGGACAGTGAATGGAAGGTTATTAAACATATTAAAACAGCAGGTGGCGGACTCTTTATAGGAACGGCTCAACATACGCCGTATCTTTGGGCAGATTGTGTGCTAGGAGAACCAAAAAAATATAATGAAGTATATCTTATCAATAAAGATACTTTAGAGGTAGATCGCATCATTAAAGTAGGTAAGAAAAAAGGCAAACTGATTGATGCTAAGACCAAAAAAGTACTTCAAGAGTGGGATGCAACCCAATATAAACCTGTACCTGTCATTGAAGTGGCTTCTAAAATCAGTACTGAAAAACTTATGCCAATGCCAACGCATCTAGGTAAAGCAGTAAAAAATCCAGTACAACCTAGACTGCTTCATGCAGAACCTGCAAATCATGGTGAATGGACGATGATTTCTGAGTGGACTACAGGCAGAATAGGTATTTATAATGCCAAAACAGGTGAGTTTATTAAATATATCAATAACTTAACCACACCTACATTTACATACTCTGTAGAACATAGACAACACGTGCCTGGTGCATAGGCACAATATCACCCTTCCCTTCCTCCAATCCTTTGGAGGGAGGATAGTTATATACAATTCTTCTGTCAGTAGTGTATTAGATAGACAAACTCGAAGTAATCCTCTTGGATAATTAGGGCTAAAGTGATAAAAGAGTACCATTTAAAAAACCTAAAATGATTACATTTGAAAGGACAGGGGATCAAATGGATATTATGATTGCAGGTGCAGGGACAGTGGGGTACAGTCTTGCACAGACACTTTCATTTACGCATAATGTAACAGTGATAGATAAAGATATTGCTAAGCTCAATGATCTAGATGAAGATATCGATATTATGACATTGCATGGTGATATAAAAAATCCAAAAACATACCAATCACTTTCGCAAGAAAGTATAGATTTATTTATTGCTGTGACAGATTCTGATGAAGCCAATTTGTTATCTACTTTGATTATTGAAGATGTGGTAGAGGTAAAACGAAAAATTATAAGATTGAAAAATGATGGGTTCCTTACCACTCATGTGTTGGAAAAACTTTCTATAGATTATGCCGTTTTTCCCGATATAACTACAGCGAATAAAGTGAAGGCTCTCTTGGCATTTCCTAAAGCCAATAATGTAAAATCGTTTCATCAAACCAAACATAAACTTGTCTCAATCCGTGTACAATATGAAACAGACATAACATACACGGTAGGAATGATACATAGTGAACATGTCTCTGTTGTGGGAATCGAAAGAGAAAAAACCTTTTTTATCCCACAAGAAGATGAACAGATTTTAGAGACAGATTTAATCTATCTTTTTGGATCTGCTGAAGTGATAGAAATACTCTCTTCTAAGCTCAATAAAAAAATGCCCTCAACGATAAAAAAGATTGTTATTTTTGGTGCCAATAGATTGGCACAAAAGATTGCAAAAGTATTATCAGATAAAAAATTAAATATTAAAATGGTTGATAAAAATATAGACTATTGCAACGAGGCATCTGATTTTTTACAAGGAAAAGTAACCATTATAAATGCCTTACATGAGGACCATCAACTGTTCGAGAAAGAGAAATTGAAAAATGCAGATATGGTGATTGCCGCGGCACAAAATGATGAAAAAAATATAGTAAAATGCATAGAAGCAAAAGAGTATGGCATCGAAAAAGTAGTCGCAGTCAATAATGATAAAGAGTATTACAATCTTATGCATAAGATGGGAGTGGTTGTAGTAAGAGGTAGTAAGGCAGGTGCACATTATGCTATTTTAGAAAAAATATCTTCAAGTTCTGTAATTACACAAAGACATTATTGTGGGGGAAGAGGAGTGCTTTTTATGCGTAAGATTTATCCACATTCTACGCTCATTGGCAAGGCACCTAAAACAATGAAGATAGACAAAGCCATGGTACTGCTTTTAAGAGAAGAGAAGATTTATCCTTTTAAGGATATAGCATATTATATGCAAGGAGACATTGTAATCGTTTTTGTAGAAGATAAAAATAAAGAAGAGACAGAACAGTGGATATATACGCTTTAAAAAATATCTTTAAATTTGTCTCAACTATAGGTATGGCACTGAGCTTGTTTTTTACTACGGTGATTGTGGTTGGCTGGATATATAAAGAAAATATGCAAAATTTTATCTATTTTGATATCTTACTGTTTTGTATGAATGCCACGGTTTTTTTCTTACTTAGAAAGCACACAATGAAGCTTAGTATTAAAGGAGGGATACTCTCTGTCAATCTGATTTGGTTGCTTTTGGGGGTGGCAGGTGCCATACCAATGATGCTCACTTTGGACCTCTCTTTTGCAGATGCTTTTTTTGAATCAGTCAGTGGCTTTACCACGACAGGAGCGACTATATTTAGTGATATTGAGGCATTGCCTAAATCTATACTCTATTTACGAAGTCTTATGCATTGGTTGGGTGGCATGGGGATTATTGTTTTAGGCGTAGGGCTTTTTTCGCTGATTAATCCTAATGGTTCTATGGCACTTTTTAAAGCAGAATCCACAGGTATAAAAATGGAAAAAATCACACCTAAAGTAAAAGACACAGCCATAAGACTTTGGGGTATTTATATCGTTTTTACTTTATTTGATATGGTGGCACTAAAAATGGCAGGCATGTCTCTTTTTGATGCCATTAATCATGCCTTTTCTACCATATCAACAGGAGGATTTTCTACTAAAAATATCTCATTAGGGTATTATCATTCCACATCTATTATTTGGATTACCACATTTTTTATGATACTCTCTGGTATCAATTTTTTGGCACATTTAAAATTTTTTTCTTCTGGAAATGTAGATGGTTATAAGCGAGAAGAAGTCTTATGGTATGTGGGTATTTTTGTTGTGCTTTCATTGTTACTTGGCAGTATCGATATTGTGACAGATAAAGACAATCAAATGTATGCATTTACGCATGCATTTTTTACAATTGCTTCTGTGTTGACCACCACAGGATTTTCTACATTAGATTATGCCCAATGGAATCATCTTGCAATTACTGTCATTTTTGTAGCAATGCTCATAGGAGGAAACGCAGGTTCTACAGCTGGTGGTGTCAAAGTGATACGTTATATTATTTTGTTCAAAAATATCTCTTTACAATTTAAAAAGATACTTCATCCAAATGCTGTTGCCAATGTATTTGTTGATGGACAAAAAATGAGTGCGCAAACGATTAATGCGACCACAGGATTTATTGTACTGTTTGTTATGACCAACATGCTTGTGACGTTGTATCTTTTTGCACAAGGCTTTGATGCAATGACAGCTGTCTCTACAGCAATAGCTATGGTAGGAAATATTGGTCCAGGATTTTCTCTGACAGGACCTTCTGAGAATTATGCATTTTTTAGTAGTGTTGATAAAGGAGTGCTTTCTGCAGCTATGATTGTAGGAAGACTTGAGTTTTATACAGTATTTTTGCTTTTTAGCCGTGATTTTTGGAAAAAATTTTAAGACTCTTGATAGGTGTCAACTTTCTAAATTGAAATCTTTTATACAATAGCATATAAAGGATAAAGAGATGAAATTAGTAGTATTTATAGTATTATTGTGCTCTATAGTTTTTGCAGCCACACCAGAGGTAAGTGAAAAACTTTTTGTGATAGAACGTGAAAGTGAGTCTTTGGCTATTATTCAAAAAGGACTTGTAAAATCACACATAAAAAACATGCATAATATGAACCATGGTGTCATTAAATTTGATGGCAAAGATGCCTATCTTATAAGCCGTGATGGATACGTAGTACGTTTTGATCCTGAGAAAGAAAAGATACTCAATGAGTATAAAACTTCTAAGTCTGCTATAGGGTTTGTGATTGGTGATAACTATGTGGCAGTGGCAAATTATGATGATAAATCTGTAGACATTCTCTCGCGAGATTTAAAACCCATAGACAAGATAGTCACTGGGTCAAAAAATGTAGGTATTAAAATCTATAAAGATATGCTCATCTTTGCCCAAATGGATAGTGATAAAGTAAGCGTACTTAAAAATGAAAATGTAGGAAAAGACTTACCTAAATTTAAACTTTTCAAGGAGTTCAAAGTAGGAAAAATGCCTTTTGATGCGATGATAAAAGACAATACTTACATCGTAGGGTTTTTCCTCTCTAAGTCATTTGGTGTCATAGACCTAGATACGATGAAATACTCAGAGATAAAAGTCACAGCCAAAGACAACAAGCCTGTGCTTAAAGTCCCACACTTTGGTTTTTGGTCACTTAGTGATGACAAGACATTCATTCCTGCTGTGGGTGACAATGTTGTGATGGTGTATGACAATAAATTTAACTTTATTAAAAACATAAAAACACAGGGATTACCTGTATTTACCTCGCTTAGTCCAGACAAAAAGTACTTGGCAGTGACCTTTTCAGGTAAAGATTTTCCTACCATTCAGATAATCGATACAGATACATTAAAGATTATGAAGACGTTTACATTTAAAAGTAAAGTACTGCATCTTCGTTGGTCAAAACTAAATGACTCTCTTTATGTTTCTGTGAACGGACAAGGAGATAAACGCGACCAAAATAAAGTCAATGTTATCAATACCAAAGAGTGGTACTTAGAACGTGAAATTTTCAATGTCAAACACCCTTCAGGTATCTTCATCTATCAGATGGATGGAAAGAAATAATAAATGTTAAAACAGCTAATCCTTTTGTTTAGATATTTTATATAAAAACTAATATAATAGTTATTTTAGATAAAATATGCTATTATAACTAAAATAATAGTTAAAAGAAGAAGAGATGCAACTCACTACACATCAAGACTTACAATACCAAATAGCACATAAAATAAAAGCCATCCGTAAACAAAAAAAGCTTACACAAAAGATGATGGCGAGTAAGTCTGATGTGCCTCTTTCTACTTATGCACGTATTGAACAGCTAGGTGAGGGGTCACTAAAAGACTTTACTAAAATCCTCATAGCCCTTGACCGTGCTGATGAACTAGGCAAAATACTAAAAGTATCAGACATAAGCCCTATGGAAGCCTATGAGCGTCTTAAGGCTAAGTCATGAAAGAGCGTATACTCATTCCTACTATCTTTGGAGAAGAGATAGGTGTATTGATGGAGGGTAAAAATGGTTTGGCATTTCAGTATCATCCAAACTTTGATGCCCAACGTTATCCCATCTCACCTCTTAGACTGCCTTATGACAAAGAGCGTATCTTTAATTATTATGATAGTATGCCCTTTGATGGACTGCCTGGTATATTTGCCGATTCTTTACCTGATAGTTTTGGGAACATTGCCTTGCGTGAGTACTTTAAACGTAAATATAAAGCCACACAACTCAAGCTAAGTCCTTTAGAAAAACTAGCCTATGTCGGAAGCAATGGTATAGGAGCCATAGAGTATAAACCTGCCATCGAAGAGAACGTTGAAACTTATAACCTTGCCATAGAGTTACAACATTATGCACAGGAGAGCAAAAAGCTTATGCAAGGAAACGCGGATGATATACTCCAAGCATTTTTAGCCCATCCTTCTCCTGGAGGAGCCAGACCCAAAGCAGCTGTACAGTGGAATAAAAAAAACAATCACATCTCCATGGAGAATAAAAATAAAGAAGGTTTTGAACATTGGATTATAAAGTTTGATGAAGAGGGTAGAGAAGAGACAAAACTAGAATACCTCTATACCAATATGGCAAAAAAAATAGGCATCACCGTACCTATAGTCAAACAGATATACTTAGAAAATGAAGTGCATTTTGCATCTAAACGTTTCGATAGGCTAGAAGAAAAGAAACTTCATCAAGCTACACTGGCAGGGCTAATACATGGAGACTTCATGCAACAAAATGCCTGTACATATGAAGAGTACTTACGTATTACCGAAGGGCTTAGTAAGTCTCCAGCACAAACCAAAGAGGCTTACCGAAGAATGGTATTTAATGTCATAGGCAAAAACTGTGATGACCATATCAAAAACTTTTCTTTTTTGATGGATGAGCAAGGAGAATGGTGCCTTTCTCCTGCGTATGATTTACTTTACTCATTTGGATCAGTGACGTATGGTGAACATAAGATGTCTATCAACGGGAAAAACAGTGACATCATGGTTAACGACTTGGCACAGTGTGGGTATAGTGTTGGGCTAGAAAAAAGATTTATGAAACAGACTATCGAAGAGATAAGTGATATTTTTGCTGACTTACCTACACAACTTAAAGGTACGAACATCTCAGCAGATATACAAAATGAGATGCTTAAAAATATAGAACCTCTCTCTATAAGAGAGTTTCCAGAAAGGAAGAAATAGTAATTTTACTGTAGGGTGGGTTGTATCAAGGACATTTCTCTAAACTTTTTTTCTCTACCTATGGTGTACCCTAAAGAACTCATGAAAGGCTAAGGTTTCTTTTTGATCATCCATTTTTTAAAAGGTTGTAAAGAGTTGATATAGTCTGCAACATTTTGAAACTCTTCATCTTTGAGGGGAAGTGTAGGCATGGCATTGGCACTATAGCCAAATTCTTTATAGTGAGCATCAGGATCTTTTGCATAGTTGGCTATTGCTTCTTTTGTTCTAGTGTATGAAACCATGTTAAAATCAGGTCCCAATGCATTGCCTCCATCGACAGTATGACACATGGCACAGTTGGCAGCATAGACAGCCTTGCTTTTTTCTATATCGGCAAAGAGGTGTGAGGTGGTTAAGAGTGTAAGTAGTAGAATAATCTGTTTCAAGATAGACTCCTTATGCTTAAATTCTAATTAAGATAAAATTACTCCTATTTAGATATAGGTAAAATATATCGGAATAAACTGAGTTCTTTCTTAACATATGTCAAGAATAAAATAATTTACTCTTATTTAAATATTTAACATCAAACACCCTTCAGGTATCTTCATCTATCAGATGGATAGATAGCATGGTAGTATTTCTATAGCTTAGCGTACAGGACAACCAAGTTTGATTTTGGTCAATGTATAACATATATCTTTTGGTTAATATGAGCTAAAAGGAGGCTGTATTGAAAAGATTATTCCATCCTGTTGCCATTACATTATATGTGGTGTTGTTTATTATTTCGTTACCATTTATACTTCCTGATAA
>QNZW01000030.1 GCA_003978375.1 Sulfurovum sp. | reverse complement strand
ATGATTTTCTACCAATGCTTTGACTCCCCCATAATGATCATTATGTGGATGGGTAATCAATACTGCTTCCAATTCACTCACTCCTTTTTTTTTCAAAAAAGGAAGTAATACCTCTCTTGCATAAGAGATATGCCCTGCATCAATAAGAAAATATTTTCCATTTTTAGAGATAAGATGCGCATCTCCTTGTTGTATATTAGGACTTACATTAATCGCTGTCCAAGTAAGTATATCTTTTTTTGCAGGTTCACATCCCCCAAAAAACAATACCATCACTATGACATAAATCTGCCATTGAATATTTTGATACATCTCTCCTCCATTCTCCATTCTCCATTCTCCATTCTAAAATATACAATAAAATAACTAAAGGCACCTCTAATAACCCATACAAAAATAATGTTTATACTAGGCATGTGTATAAATATGATTTTTATTGATTTTGGTTCAAAATAATGCTTCACGCGCGCGTTTAAAACATACTTTAATTTCGCTATAAGAAATGACGTAAAATGGATAGACATGTTTTATTTTATGCTATATACTCATTACCATAGTATCAAAATACTAAATTTTAAATCAAAAGGAAAAAGTATGACAACATTTACAGCATACACATTTAAAGGAAAAAGGACAGCGCAAGAGGTTTTGAATAAGATAGAGGATTCATACAGCTATGGTTGGATTGATGATGTAGCAGTCATCTCTAAAGATGATTTAGGTCGCATAAGAATTCATAGTACATGGGCTCAAGATAATTTAGGTGAGACAGGTCTTGGATGGGGTGCACTTACAGGAGCAATACTTGGTCTTTTAGCAGGACCAGGAGGTGCATTGGCTAGTAGTGCTGCTACTGCTGCCGCTGCGACAAGTTCAGAAGCGGCACTCGCTGGTGCTGCAGCTGGTGGTTCTCTTTGGGGATTACTTGGATTAACCACAGATGAAGCAATAGATGATCCTAGACTAGATGAATTTGGAGACCAATTGCATAAAGATATGTCATCACTTGTTTTAGTCACAGGCGAACCTTATGTCGATGAATATGTCAATGTAATGGGACCTTACCAAGAAGCACCGTATAATGGTATTATTATACAAACAAATCTTGACGATGATGATATTAAATATATATCAAAAAAGATAAAACAATATTCATAATACCTATCTTTAACACTCTCCATTCTTAGATAAAGTCTTTAAAAAGACTTTATCTATAAGACTTTGTGTAACTTGTTTTCATAAATAGCATATCAACTATTTTATTCTTTCGCAATAAACTCCACATTAAATGTATAAGATCTATTCGCATGATGCCTTCCCAATCCTACACGTTGAAGTTGTCTTAAAAAATCTTTTAGACCTTGATTAAATGCTGCATTGTTAGAAGCAGATGTCACTTTAAAGGTAAATTGCCCTGTAGGTTTAACCGATATGGAAACACTGGCTTTTTCACCTGCAAAATCACTTTGTGCTGGCCAATTTTCTAACATGCTTTGCACCTTATGAAAATATGTATTTTCAATACCACTGTCACTACTTTTTTGATTTTTTAACGTATTACGTATACGTTGACTTGCAGAGAGTACTTCTTTGGTATTGGTTGTTTTTTGAGGTACTTTTTTAGGTTCTTCTTTGTTTATTTTTTTACTCTTTGATTTTACCTCTACTTTCGAAAAAAGGTCTGATGTCTTTTTAGGTTTTTTAACTTTTTTTGGCTTACTTTTTTTTACTTTTGGTTTCTGTATTTTTTTCTTTTTTTCTTTTGGTTTTTCTTTTTCCTTTTCTTTTTCTTTTAGTTTTTTAGGTTTTATTTTAGATACTTTTGTAAGATTCTCTTCTTTCTTTTTTAGACGTTTTTTTACTATTTTCTCTTGTATCACTTTTTTACTTGTCACTTTTTTAGGTGTTTCTTTTTGAAGTGTTTCTTTTTTTTGAAGCTTATTTTTTTTAACTATATTAGGTTTGGGTGCTACTTTAGGCTTAGGAAGAGGCATTTTTTGTTTGTTTGTTTTTTGTTTCGTTGCAATGCTTACTTGAATACGGTGTGTATCTTTTTTTACATAATGTTTAGAAAGATCACTTCTTTTTGTATTAAAATAAAAAATAAGAAGACCCACTACCATAGCATAAATCACAAATGCCAAAATCCCCCAAATAAAACTATATGATCTTTCTATCATTCTGTAATCAGTGATACCTTCTCAAAACCTGCTGCTTTCACAGATTTGAGCAAATACATAACATTTTTGTATTGTAGTAGTTCATCTGCACGAATATAAATCTCAGAATCCTTATCAATTTTTGCGGATTGATTGACAAAATCATCTGCAAAAGTATCTAGGGTATAGGTATCATTCTTTAAATAAATTTTTTTATTTTTATCCATACGAATGGTGAGTGTTTTTGGCTTTGTGACTTTCACTGTTTTAGAGCCTTGTGGCAAGTTGATTTGTTCTTGATAGGTGATTGTAGGTGCTGTAATCATAAGAATAGCCATCAAAACAAGCATCACATCTACCAATGGTGTGATATTTAAATCCGGACTATCATCCCAAGAAAACATACTTACATCTCCTCATTGACCTGTGACAAAATAACTTCTGATTGAGAAGTAAGCAAAGAAGAGAGCTCATATGCCTTACGTTTTAGAATAAGATGAAAGGTATAGGCAAAAATAGCCACAGCAATCCCTGCTGCTGTGGCAATAAGTGCTTCAGAAATCGCAGGTGCAACCACAGACAAACTTGCACTTGACTCAGCCCCTAATTTAGAAAATGTTTCAAGTATACCTATGACTGTCCCAAAAAGACCAATAAAAGGTGAAGTTGATGCGATAATAGAAAGCCAAGTAAGCCCTTTTGTTGATACCCTTATGGCATCTGAGACTGCAGCTTCAAGGATGGCCTTATTGGGTTTGTTCACACGAGACAGATAAGTAAAAATAAGTGAATTAGACGCCACTGATTTTGACTGACCTCTATAGAGTGCTTTAAGTGAACGAGATTCTGCATTAATGCGTGAATTTAAAATATAATATCTGTCTAAAAATATCCAAAATACTGCTATAAAATAGACAGACAACAAAAGCAGCACAAAAATAGTGATTGCACTGCTTTGTGAAAAATAGGTAGCAAGTGTATCCAAACTAGAAAGACTTTCCAACAACTTTTTCAACTTTACCTACAGCTGATGCAATATTGACAGCCGAAGACTCTGTGCTTTTAAGTAACTCTTTTGCCGCTTCGAGTGAACGTGCTAAGTCGCTATCATTACTAGAAAGAGCCACTGCACCATCTACGATACATAATGTTTTTTCTTCTTGCACTTTTACATATCCAGAGTTAATCGCTACAGCTACTTCTTCACCTTCTGGTTTTTCAATCACAATCACACCGGTATCCAATACAGATACAACAGCCGCATGATTGGCTAAAACACCAAATTCACCTTCAGAACCAGGTAAAGTAACTTGTTTTACATCCGCATCAAAAATGACACCATTAGGTGTCACTATTTCTAGCTTCATGAGTTCCATATTAATCCTTTATAAGACAAAGGGCTAAATTATTTAGCACTTATTTTGTCATTTTTTGCAATAGCTTCAGCCATATTTCCTACCATGTAGAATGATGCTTCATTCATATCATCATATTTACCTTCAAGAAGACCTTTGAATCCATCAATCGTATCTTCAAGGCTAACATATACACCAGGACTTCCTGTAAATACTTCAGCTACATGGAAAGGCTGAGAAAGGAATTTTTCAATTTTTCTTGCTCTTTCAACCACAAGTTTATCGTCTTCACTAAGCTCATCCATACCAAGAATCGCAATAATATCTTGAAGGTCTTTGTATTTTTGAAGAATTTGTTGTACACCACGTGCCACATCATAATGTTCTTCTCCTACAATTTGTGGATCTAGCATTCTTGAAGTAGAATCAAGAGGATCCACCGCAGGATAAATACCTTTTTCTGCAATTGATCTATTCAATACAGTGGTTGCATCTAAGTGAGCAAATACTGCTGCTGGAGCAGGATCGGTCAAGTCATCTGCTGGTACATAAACTGCTTGAACAGACGTAATAGAACCATTATTTGTAGAAGTAATACGCTCTTGAAGCGCACCCATCTCTCTACTGAGTGTTGGTTGATACCCAACAGCACTTGGAATACGACCAAGAAGTGCAGACATCTCTGAACCTGATTGTGCAAATCTAAAGATATTATCGATAAACATCAACACATCTAGATTCATCTCATCTCTAAAATATTCAGCCATAGTTAGTGCTGTGAGTGCAATACGGTTACGTGCTCCTGGAGGTTCACTCATTTGACCATAACAGAGTGCAACTTTATCCAATACATTTGATTCTTTCATCTCAAAGTAAAGGTCATTACCTTCACGTGTTCGTTCTCCAACACCAGCAAATACTGAATACCCAGAGTGCTTCATGGCAACGTTGTTAATAAGTTCCATAATAATAACGGTTTTACCCACACCTGCACCACCAAAAAGTCCAACTTTACCACCTTTGTTATAAGGGGCAAGAAGATCAACCACTTTAATACCTGTCTCAAAGACTTCTGTCTTTGTACTTTGGTCTTCAAAGGCTGGAGGATCTCTATGGATTGACCAATACTCTTTTGCCTCTAGTTCACCATTATTATCAATAGTCTCACCAATTACATTAAAGATACGCCCAAGAACTTCTTTCCCTACAGGTACTTTAATTGGATTTCCTGTGGCTGTAACCTCTTTACCACGTACCAATCCTTCACTTACTTCCATAGCAATTGTTCTTACTCTATTGTCACCAAGTTGTGCTGCTACTTCCAAAACCAATCTTTGCTCTTTACCATCTACAACATTCACTGTTTCTAGTGCTTCATTGATTTCTGGTAGGTAGTCTGTAAAGTCCACATCAATTACGGGACCCAAAACCTGTACTATTTTACCTGTCATTATCATATGCTCCTATTATTTCATTGATTCCATACCACTGATAATCTCTATGAGTTCAGTCGTAATCGCTTCTTGTCTTGCTTTGTTATACTTAACGTTTAATTCTTTCACCATCTCTTTTGCATTTTTAGTTGCAGCATCCATTGCTTGCATACGTGCAGAGTGCTCTGCTGCAAGTGAATCAATCAATGCATAATACATTGTATACTCAATATATCGTTTTACCAATGCATTTAAGAGTGTATCGTCATCATCTGGTTCTACTTCAAGTTCAGAAGTGGATACCGCCTCAAGTGCTAAATTGGCACTGTCAATAGGCAATACTTGATCCATTCTTAACTCTTGTGTAATCATATTTACATATCCATTATGGATAATAATCACTTTATCTGTATCACCATTGACATAAGATTCGGACACATCAGAAATAAATGCTGCTGCTGTCTTAAAATCTGGGGCAGCTGAAAGACCAATAATTTCATCATTTAATTCAATATGATTAAATTTATAATAGTCAACCCCTTTTCTTCCTACTGCTCTTAAACGTACTTTTGCACCTTTTGATTGATACTCAGTAATCAATGCATTCACACTTTTAATGGTTTGGGAATTAAATCCACCACAAAGCCCCTTATCTGCAGTGATAAACACAAGATCCACTCTTTTAGGATTTTTTGCATCCTTAAAGTAAATATTGTCTATACCCTCAGCACTAGCATTTTGCATTTTAATCGCAATCTCATTTAAGAGTTCTGTCAATTTAGCGGCATATACTCTCGATCGCTTTGCAAGTTCTTCTGTTCTTTTTAATTTTGCAGAAGAGACTAGTTTCATAGCGTTGGTTGTCTTCTGTGTATTCTTTACAGAAGCAATTTTACGCTTTATCTCTTTTAAATTAGCCATAATAAGCCTTTCTTATCCAACAAATGAAGCTTTAAAGTCTTCAATAGCTTTACGTAAGTCTTTATCTGTATCATCAGAGATTTTTTTCTCATTTCTGATAGCATCTAAAACATTGGCATATTTAGATTCCATAAATGGTATAAGGTCTGCTTCAAATTTAGTCACAGATTCTACAGCTACATCATCAAGATATCCTTGTACACCAGCAAAAATCATAACAACTTGGTTTTCAACTGGTACTGGCGAATAAGGACCTTGTTTAAGTACCTCTACCATTCTTTGTCCACGTTCTAGTTGTGCTCTTGTATTGTCATCAAGATCAGAAGCAAACTGAGCAAAAGCTTGAAGCTCTCTAAATGAAGCTAGATCAAGTCTTAATGTACCAGAGACTTGTTTCATCGCTTTTATTTGTGCAGCTCCACCAACCCTAGATACAGAAAGACCCACACTAATTGCTGGTCTAATACCTGAGTTAAACAAATCTGTTTCTAAGAAAATTTGTCCATCTGTAATAGAAATAACATTGGTTGGAATATACGCCGCAACATCACCCGCTTGTGTTTCAATAATAGGGAATGCAGTGATTGAACCTGCACCCAATTCATCAGAGAGTTTTGAAGCACGTTCAAGAAGTCTTGAATGGATATAAAAAACATCACCTGGATAAGCTTCACGACCTGGAGGACGTCTAAGAATAAGTGACATTTCTCTATATGCAACGGCATGTTTAGAGAGATCATCATAAAAAATAACCGCATGTCTGCCATTGTCTCTAAAGTATTCAGCCATTGCCACCCCAGCATAAGGTGCAATAAATTGAAGCGCTGCTGCTTCAGATGCACCAGCTGTGACAATGATTGTATATTCCATTGCACCATGTTCTTCGAGTTTTTTTACTGTTGCTGCTACAGTAGATTGTTTTTGACCAATAGCAACATAAATACAAGTAACATCTTGACCTTTTTGATTGATAATAGTATCAATAGCCAATGTTGTTTTACCTGTTTGTCTATCACCAATAATAAGCTCTCTTTGTCCACGTCCTACAGGCACAAGTGCATCAATTGCTTTTATACCCGTTTGTAAAGGCTCATGTACAGATTTTCTATCCATAATACCAGGTGCTTTTTCTTCAGTAAATCTATACTCA
The DNA here is from genome assembly GCA_003978375.1 of Sulfurovum sp. Classification (GTDB taxonomy): domain Bacteria; phylum Campylobacterota; class Campylobacteria; order Campylobacterales; family Sulfurovaceae; genus Sulfurovum. The sequence goes on along the minus strand of QNZW01000030.1, from coordinate 7,873 downwards.
GTAACTTCAGCAGCCCCTTTCCCATCTATAGGTTCACCCAAAGCATTGACGACTCTACCTCTAAGTGCATCGCCTACTGGTGTCTTAAGAAGCTCACCTGATCTTTTTACACTCATGCCTTCTCTAATGCCGTCGCTTGATCCAAGAACAACCACACCAACATCAGCTTCTTCAAGGTTTAATGCAAGTCCTTTGGTTCCATTTTCAAACTCTATGACTTCTCCAGCCATAACATTGTTAAGTCCATAAACTGTTGCAACACCATCTGCAATACCTATAACCTTACCTATCTCGTTGATTTCAACATCAATATCAAAATTTTCAATTCTCTCTTTGATGATTGAACTTATCTCATCTGCTTGCAATTTAACTGCCACTGATACTCCTTTATAAAATAATAACTACAGAGATTTTTTAATAAAATCTATGAGCTGCTCTTTAACCCTCTGTTTAGAGAAGTTTACCTCTATTCCCAAATCATTTACAATCACGCGTAAGCCATCAAAGTCAGATTTGTCTTGTGCTAGTTTAATAGCTGAACCTGTATACTTTTCAAGTGTCTCTTCAAGCTGACTTAATGTTTTTGCATTCAACGTTTCATTAGATTTTACAACACCTGCATAATTATTTGAAGCTTTTTGCAAATCCGTATTTAAAACATTTGCAATAACAGGAATTAAATCTAATCTTTTATTTTCACCTAAAATTTTAATAAAATTTACAATCGATGCATCTACATTTTTATCTAATGCAGCCAAAATCATCTCTGTCTTTTTTTCATCAGAGACAACAGGTGAAAGTAATACCTTTTGTATTTTTTCATCTTTAATAGCCATAGCAAGAGTATCTAAAACGATGGCTGCCTCTTCTTTATTTTTAATGGTAGAAGAGAGTGCTTGTACGTATCTTTTTGCAATTAACTCTTCCATATCTACGCCACCTTCTTAGAAATAATATCAACAACTTTAGTATCATCAAGATGAATATCATCTGCAGTAATATTCTCACTCAATACTTCATCGATTGCTTCTCTTACCGATTTTCTCTCATCTAAAGTCATTTTTTCTTGAAGTTGCTTAGCTAGAAGTTCCAATTCATTTTGATTGGCTATAGCAATTTTTTCAGACAACAATGTTGCCTCTTTTTTTGCATCTGCAATAATTTCTGCTGCTTTTTTTTCACTTGTATTTAGACGTGTTTGTGCTTCTTTTTTTTCATTTTTTGCTGCTTGTAGTTTTGCTTCTATCTCTTCGAGTTGTGAAGCAATCCCCTCTCTTCTCTCTTTAAAAAAGTTCTTAATTGGACTGGCCAACAAATAATATGCTATGGCCATAAAAATAGTAAAGTTTACTACCCTTGGCCAGAAATCTGTTTCTCTACCTGTTTGGGCAAAATAACGAGATGACTCTGCATCACCATGTCCACTTGCTATCAGTATAGCTGGAACTATAAGCAAAGACATTAATGCCATTTTTTTCATATGTATCTCCCTTCTCTTATAGTTTGCTAAACTTAGCTTTTAGGCTCTCTTTAAATAGAGGCATTTGAGAGAGCAACTCATTTTTAAGTTTCTCTTTTTCTAAAGAGAGTTTTTCAACAAAACTTTCGTACTCTTTAGTTATCTCATTTTGTTTGGTTTCAACTTTACTTGCAGCCAATGTTTTTTCATCATTAATTGCTTTCTGTCTTATCTCTGCAGCTTCATTTTTAGCTTCGCTAATAATGTCATCTGCTTTAGCATTGAGTTCATCCGTATTACTACTAAAACTTTTTGCTGCTTCTAAATCTTTTGCTATAGAGGCATCCCTATCATCCATGAACTTAATCAATGGCTTAAACAACATATTATTTAAAAGAACAAGTAGTGTTAGAAATAATACCGTAACAAACAACATCAATGGTAAATGTAGGTCAAGCATTAAAACTCCTCATGTAATTTCGCGTAATTTTACCATTATTGAGATGTGATTTTGATTAATATAGTCTAGATTAGTAAAGAATAGTGAATATGTTCTTTAGTGGAGATTTTCAATTGCTTTTAAAAAGGCTTCTATCTCTTTTTCATTTTCAAAATAAATTTCAATACTTTTTGATTTTAGTTTATGTTTATAGGGTATTTTTTCTTTACATTCTTCTGCATATGGACTCACAATATTTTTTGAAGGCTGTGAGGATTGCGTTGTAGATTTTGACTCTTTATAATTTTTTACCATATTTTCTGTATCACGTACAGAAAGTTTTTGACCTATGACTGAATTGATGACTACTTTTTGTTTCGCTTCATCCAGCCCTACAAGTACTTTTGCGTGTCCTTGTGATATTTTTCCTTCTATAAGCTTCTCTTGTACATAGGGTGACAGGCTAAGTAAACGCATAGTATTGGTAATTTGCGAACGGCTTTTATGCACGATAGAAGAGAGTTCATCATGTGTGATTTTGTGCACATCTATGAGTTCTGCATAAGAGTTTGCTAGTTCGATAGCATTAAGATTTTCTCTTTGAATATTCTCAAGAAGTGCCAATTCACGAAGTCGTATTTCATCAATATCTACATCAGCAATAATAGCCTTAATAGATGAAATTTTAGCAAGTTTATGTGCCCGTAAACGACGCTCACCCGCGATAAGCAGATACCCATCTTGCTTTTCGATAACAACAATAGGTTGCAACAACCCATACCTAGCAATAGACTCACTCAGCTCTTTGAGTGCTTGTTCATCAAAATGTTTACGTGGTTGAAATGGATTGGGTGTAATACTCTCTACAAGTATATCTTCTACCTTAGCACCTTGTGATTCAAGTTCAAAACTATCTATATCGGAGAGATCTTTTTCATAAGCTTCTTCTACTTCTGAAAGGATTTCTCCTAAGCCTCTACCTAACGCCATTTTATCCTCTTACAATAACAGTTGCAAGATCTCTATATGCCACTGACCCCTTAGAAGAAGAAGCATACGAAGTCACAGCTTTACCAAAGCTAGGTGCTTCTGCTACCTTCACACTACGAGGCACCACAATACAAGATTTCCCTTTTTTTATATGAAAAAGTTTATCTTTAAAATGATGGGTCAAGTCTGCAAGTACCTGCTTAGAAAGATTATTTTGTGTTGAATACATCGTAGGCAAAAATCCTTTTATCTTCAACTTGGGGTTAATGGTTTTTTTGAGCAGACTCACTGTGTTTAGTAACTGTGCCAATCCCTCTAGGGCAAAAAACTCGCATTGAATAGGAATAATCACAGAATCAGAAGCACTCAATGCATTGATAGTAATAGGACCCAAAGCTGGAGGTGAATCTATAATAACAAAATCAAAATTATCAGAAATTTCTTTGAGTTTTTCTTTAAGAACCAATTCTCTATTTTTCTTTTTAGGGTTATAAAACTCTTTTTCTATACCAACAAGTCCTATGTTAGAAGGTGCCAAAGAGAGGTTTTCTATAGATGTTTTTAATATAACTTCTGAAAGTTTTTTAGAGCCAATGAGCACATGATAAATATTAAACTCATAATCTCCTCTAGAAAACCCCAAACTGGTCGTTGCATTTGATTGAGGGTCAATGTCTAAAAGAAGAACTTTTTTGCCTTTTTCAGCCAAAGATGCTGCTAGATTTACTGCGGTTGTTGTCTTTCCTACGCCACCTTTTTGGTTGGCTATACTTATTATTTCACTCATCTTAAGCTATATACCTTTCTTCCATCTATTATTAGCGACCCATCACTACATAAAGTAGTGCCCCCTCCTAGGCTCTTTTGATAGTTTTCAATATGAACTAAAAACCCTTTGCTTAATTCAAATTCTATCTCATATTCACTAAAAATTTGCTTCCATTTTGGAAATTTTTCAAGGGCTAAAATGTATTTTTCGAGTAACTTTTGGGGTGAAATATCGCTCTGTAAGGCACTGTAGCCATTTTGAGATTTTTTTAAATTAATGCCAATTCCACACACCAAAGTATGATTTATCTTTTTTGTTATACATCCACCTACTTTATCATCATTTTTATAGAAGTCATTTGGCCATTTTAACCAAATATTTTCACCAAGCTCTACAATCACCTGCTTCATGATAAATGAAAAATAGATAGAAGCAGAAGCCAAAGGCAAATCAGATGGCAAATCTTCTAATCTTACAGCAATAGACGCAAAAAAGTTTCCTCTACCTCCTACCCATACATTGTCACGACTTCCTAGCCCAGCAGATTGGTCTAGTGCCAATACTGCTATAGGTGCTTGTAGCACACCATTTTGCAATGCCTCTAGAAGATAGGTCTGGGTAGAAGGCAATGTGTTAAATAATTTGATGTCCAACTTTAAGTCCTCTTCCTACACAATATGCTTTGGCTTGTATGGGTTTTTTAGATGCGGGTTGAAATGTGTCTATTTTAAGTGAACCTTTTTGACATCCTATGACCACACTGTTGTCTATAAAAGAGAGTATTTCATACGCATTATTTTCACTTTCTGTCTCTACTAGCGTGATGCCATCAAACTTCATGCCCTTACTATCAAAAATACCAGGCCATCCCTCAAAAGCTCTATATTTATTATAAATCTCTAAAGCATCTTTAAATGCTATCTCTCCATCTGATTTTTTAATCTTTTTACACAATGTTGCTTGTGCTTCGTTTTGTTTTTGAGGGACAATATCTTTAAATTGGCGTAACGTATGCAGTGTCAATGTCCCTGCGTCTTTGGTTAGTTGTTGCATCAATGCACCCAATCTCATCTCACTAGGGATAACAAATTCTATTTTTTCCAAAATATCTCCCGTATCAAGCCCCTCTTCCATAAGCATAGAAGTCACACCTGTAATCTTATCACCATTAAGCAGTGATTGTTGCACAGGCGAGGCCCCTCTGTATTGTGGCAATAGTGAAGCATGTAGGTTAATACATGGTGCAATATCCAATATATTTTTGGGCAATATCTGACCAAATGCTGCCACAATAATATAATCTGGTTTTACATTTTCTATCGCCTCAAATATCCCCTCATCACAAAGACGATTTGGTTGCAAAACCTCAATACCATGTTCCTCTGCCAATACTTTCACCACTGGTGGGGTCATAATCTTTTTACGTCCCACGGGTCTGTCAGGTTGTGTCAAAACCAATGATACATCCATATCTTCAGCACCCACTAAAGTCTCTAATATCTCTTTTGCATAATGGGGCGTACCCATATACACTATTTTGTATCTATGCTTCATGCTACCTCAACTATCCAATCTCAACGTCATCATTTCCTACTCCTCTTTATCACCCCATTCACAGCAGGTTATCATATTCCAATACTTTAACAACCCTATGCTGAGAATAGCCTTTTTCTTATGACTAGTGTATGGTTATTTTTTTCCCTTGAGGTTCATTACATATACCATACAATGAAGGATATTTTATGCACCTATTTTTTAAATTAAAATTCTTACTTCAAATATCTGTCCACAAACGCACTGCTTGTAAATTTTTCTATCTCTTCAGAATAAAACTTTTTGTCATTTGTCACTATAACGTCACACATTAATTTTTTTGCACTTATATATTGTAAATTATCCTCGAGATCATCATTTTGTATAGATAGTGCATCATCGAACATCTTATTTGTACCACCCACTACTTCAAAGATAGTGTTGACCAACCTCAAAAAATCTTTTATATCTTTGACCTGTTTATTTGCAATGTAATCAATATTTAGTAGACTGATATCTAAAATCGCTCCTACATATAGTCTCTTTTCTATAGCATTAAATATCAGCAATGCACTCTCAAAATTTTCTCTTTTGAAGATGAGATCAAGAAAGATATTTGTATCAACAAATATCTTCATTTTACAATCTCGTTGTACTTCACATCATTCGTTTCAAATGTCTTGTCAAGCATGCCTACAAACCGGTTAAATGATCCTTCTTCAAGGTTTTCTTTTGTGCCAGATTGTTTGATCAGCTTCTCATACTCTTCATATGGCATGATCACTGCCTTTTTTTTATGTGCCTTTTTATCTACTATAAAAACTGTCTGAGACAAAATCTTTGTAAACTGTGCCTGTGCCTGCGATATACCAAGTTCCAACATAATAACTCCTTGTATTACACTAAGTAAATACTATATATGTACATACTATTATATACATAGAGACTTAAACCAAAATTACACTAAGCTTCTTGTCAATACCTGACCTTATTTATCTATCTTAATCTTTTCTCAAAAAAATCCCGTATTTTTTCTTTGCTTATGTTTTCTTTTGGACCTAGATAATCTATATTATCATCTTCTATATCATCCGTATATAACAGTGCCACTGCAAAAAGTTTAAAGCTTATCCCATCAAGCACATTTAAACTATATTCAAATACTTGTTTTAAACTCATACCACCCTTAACCAAAAAATATATATCATAATAGTCTCTATACTTTGCCCGCAAAAAAAGTACATTTATTTTCATAGCAGCAATAGATTCTAAAGATGAAAGATTAAATCTTTTTGTCTCTATAGGTTTCAAAAATGACCATTTGGCATTAAAAAATGTTACTTTAACACCATCAAGTAGTATATCTACCTGCTCATCTGTTTGGTTGAGTATTTCTTTGTTTTCAAATTGCCCAACATAGTCAAATATTTTTTGCTTATCAAAACTATCTTCATAAGTGAAAAAATCCAAATCCTCACTTTTTCTATGGCACAAATGCAATGTTAATGCAGAACCACCAACCAAAACATATTGATCTAAGAACATACAAGTATCTACCATCTTTAAAAGTAAAGATCTAGTACTAGGAAGCAAGCAATTTAAATTTTTCAAATCGTGCATTTTTCACCTCCTTGAAATAGCTAGCTTCTATATCCATGCCTAAAAAGACCCTAGCTATCATAAAATTTAATTTTATAAACCTTTGATCACTTTTTAACTTCTCTTCCCATACATGCTTCATCATCCTTTTCCCAAAAACCAAAAAGCCTAACTCTATATCATCAAAATCACCATACTTTAGCAAATACTCGATAAATAGCTTACTTCCAGCTTTTTCGTAAGTCAATTCTTTGCTATAACTCCAAAAAATTCCCTTATCTCGTAGCTTATTAAAAAGAGCTACTTTTTGCCTATAAATTTTATATATTTTAGAAACCGCAACACTAGACAAATGTAAATAGTCCGCGATTTGTTTTTGTGTATATCCATCAACGATAGCATGATCTATAGCTATCTCTCGTTTGTTGTTAGAAAAGTGTGTATCCAATGGTTTTTTTACATGAGGGGCGATAAGCTTATCCACATATTTTAATTTCATTTTAGAATACATATCCAATGCATCAAGCTCATCTGAAGTCAAACTTTTACTGAGATCAACACTCTGCATAAGTGCATAGTCGAAACACCCAAAAGTATCTATACGAGCAGACATTGTCCATCGATATTCACCTATTTTGCTACTCATACCTGCCTTCACAGGGTTGTACTCCACATATTTTATCAAGGTTTTTAGATAGTCTGCATCATAAACATACCAAGACTTAAACCGTCCTTGCCAGAGAGGTCCTACCCGTTTTTGTTTTTTATTAAAATAGATGCTATATCGTGCATTGATCTGACGCATAAGCAAAGAAAGATTCAATGCTGTTGTTCTCAATAGAAGATGATAATGATTGTCCATGAGTGCATAGGCATACACCCTAAACCCATATACTTCTGAACTCTCTTGCAATATCTCTAGAAATTGCATTCTATCTTCGTCATCCATAAAGACAGCACGCCGTTCAACACCACGATTGACTATATGATAATAACCGATACTTTCCATTCGTTTTTTTCTTGCCATAACTGAGTATAGCATTATTTAGTTAATAGTAATGACATGACCCCCCTCTATTTGAGG
>QNZW01000132.1 GCA_003978375.1 Sulfurovum sp. | reverse complement strand
TAATACTTCATCTTTTCCATATTTACATTTAATACGAATAACAAGTTCTTCAGGGTCAAAAGGTTTTTTAATATAATCTTCTGCACCCATAGCAAAGCCTTTAGAGATTGAATTAATATCAGTTAATGCTGTAATATAGATTGCAGGAGTTTCATCGCCAGATTCTCTTAGAGAAGAAAGTACACTAAATCCATCTACTTCAGGAACGTTCACATCTAATATATACAAATCATAGGTGTTCTCAAATGTTAAATCAAATGCTTCAGGTCCTCTATATGCAATATCAACAGAATAGCCTTCTAATTCTAAAAATTCTTTAAGACTATTACATAAAATTTGGTCATCTTCTAATAGTAATATTTTCATCATAAGTATAAGTATACATGAGTAGTATTAACAAAACTATTTATTTTTTCTTTCATTTCATAAAAGTAGTCAATGAACTATATTTTATCTTTTCCTAATATGGTTTTTGAAATATTATTTTAAGAAACTTTATTCTCTCTTCATAATACTAGAGAAAATAAAGTTCGTAATTCTTAATGAAGGTATTTTGAGGTGTATGAAAATGAATACGCATTTTATTGCGCTGGAGCATCTTCTTGTGTTTTAGGTGTTTTTACCGAATCATTCGTATCATTTGCATCTTTAGCTGTTTCATCAAGTACAACAGTAGTCACCGTAAAATCCTTGCCCGTATCTGCATCTGCAGCTTGTGCAGAAACTGCCATGAGTATCATTGCGATAAACATAAAAATTTTTTCCATAATAGTAGTCCTTCTTCCCTTAAAATTTTGTCCGGATTTTTATCCGAACAAACGTAGTATACAATAAAAGCATTACCTAAGTATTACCTCTATTTTTTCTTTGGTGTCTTAAGCACAAAAAAGAATATTACCAAAATCACACCATAAACTATATAATAATACATATTATCACTTTGTGGCATTAGCGCACCTCCATAATCACATCACCTTGTTTGACAATACGATATTTTTTATCTATATTTTTTACATCACTCTCTTCTAAAACAATAATTGGTGTAATCGTATCTTTATTCTGTGCTTTAAGATAAGACAAATCGGCCTTAATAATTGCATCTCCAGCTTTTACCTGCTCTCCTTCTTTGACTAAACGCTCAAATCCTTTTCCTGCCAAATCAACAGTATCCAAACCTATATGCACCATCACTTCTAAGTCTTTTGAACTTCTGATACTGTATGCATGATTGGTAGGAAATATTTTCGAGACAATGCCATCAATAGGTGCAGTAAAGATATTTGATACGGGCTCAACAGCCACACCATCACCCACAAGTTTTTGTGAAAATACTTCATCATTTACATTTTCTAAGGCAACCACTTTGCCATCTACTGGCGACTTTATGTCTCTTACTTTTCTTTTTAATAATCCAAACATTGATATTTTACCTCTCCATCTATAATAGATTTTATAATACTTAAGTTTTCATCAAAGATAACTATATCAGCATCATATCCAACTTTTAATTCCCCTTTGGGAATAGCTAATTTTTTTGCAGGTATTCTTGTAACTGCATTGATTGCTTCAATAAGTGTCATAGAAGTATATTTTAACATATTTACTATGGCTTCATTCATTTGAAGGACAGAACCTGCCAAAGTACCATCTTCCAGGCATGCTTTACCCTTAGATACTTCAACCCTACGTCCACCCAAATCATACGTACCACACTTCATGCATCCTGCACGCATTGCATCGGTAATAAGCAATAAATTATCTTTTTTAACATGCTGGACCAATGCTAAAGCAGAAGGATGCGTATGTACTAAGTCTGCAATAATATCACAACTTACATCTGAATCAAATACAGCACCAACAATGCCTGGTTTTCTATGATGATAAGGATTCATAGCATTAAATAGATGTGTTGCATGAGAAATGCCCCATTTAAAACTTTTTTTTGCTTCTGCATAGGAAGCATCAGAGTGACCAATACTTAATATAATATGAGGATATTTTTTACTCATATCTTTAATGAATGTTTCATTTCCTTTTTCTTCTGGTGCAAGTGTTATCATTTTTATCTCTTGCATATAGTTTTTAATTAACTTAAAGTTAGCAGGTTCTATATAGGTTTTATCTTGTGCACCATGTTTAGCAGGATTAATAAAAGGACCCTCTAGATGTATGCCTATAATTTTTGCACCTAACACTTTTTTACTATGTTGTTGGATATTTTGTAAAGCCTTATTGATAACTTCATTTGACATCGTCATAGTTGTAGCTAAAAAGGAAGTTGTACCTGTTTGCAACAGTGTTTTAGAAATGGTCTGAAGTGCTTGGGGAGTAGCATCCATAATATCTGCACCACCTGATCCATGAATATGAATATCGATAAAGCCAGCACTCACATAATGATGTTTTGCATCTATGATTTCTATTTGGTCTAAATCTATTTTTTTTTCTATTTTAACAATACGTTTATCAAAAAGAAGTATTTTATCTTCTACAATCTCATCCCCTACAATAAGTTTTGCATTAATAATTGCTTTAAGAGACGTATTCATTTTTAAGTACTCTTTTCAATACTTTTCCTGTCGCATTTTTAGGTAAAGATTCTATAACATGTATCTGTTTTGGTATTTTATAATTTGCAAGGTGTTCTTTCATGTACTTTTTAAGCCCTTTTTCATCTAAGGACTCAGTATCCTCATTTAACTCTATATATACTATAGGTACCTCTCCACTCTTCTCATCTATGATTCCAATCACAGCTGAAGCACTTATCCCCTCATACTTATCAATCACCTCTTCTAGTTCTCTTGGATATATATTAATCCCTTTTGAAATAATCAAATCTTTTTTTCTATCAACAATAAATAAAAAGTTTTCATCATCTATATATCCCATATCACCAGTCAGCAACCAACCATTTATGATATTCTCAGCTGTCGCCTCTGGACGATTGAGATAGCCTTGCATTACATTGTCACCTTTGACAATAATATCACCTATGCCACCATGAGGAAGTTCATTCATCTCTTCATCTACAACTTTTATTTCATAACTATAAAGTGCTGTACCCACAGAACCTGCTTTTTGTTTTTTCAAAGTATTCATACTTACTGCAGGACTTGCCTCACTAAGCCCATACCCTTCCAAAAGTGCAGCGCGTCTAAACTTTTTATCCATGGCATCAAGTGTTTTGGGTTGCAATGCTGCTGCGCCAGACACAAAAATACGAATTTTATTAAACCACATGAAATACCATGGTAACTTAGCCTTAGATAATGCATTATAGACATCTGGAACACCAAAAAAGAGTGTCACACGTTTTAATAAAGTTTGTTTAAAAATATTGGAAAAAGGTTGGATAGACTGGATAATCACAATACTTGCTCCCACATATAATGGCAATATTATTCCTATAGAAAAAGTAAATGAATGAAACATAGGCAAAAAGACAATACCTCTATCCTTTGGTTTAACATTGATTGTCCTTCTTCCTGATTCTGCATTAGAAAGAATATTTTTATTACTCAACATTGCACCTTTAGGCTTACCAGTCGTACCTGATGTATAGATAATCACTGCCGTATCTTCCAACTCTCTTGGAACTTGTATGCTTTCTTTATTTTTTGAGGATAGTGCTTCATCAAAATGTAAATGATTCTCTCTTTCAAGAACTTCTTCTCCTTCCCAAATAATAAAACGGCATAAACTACTTGCCTTAGAATGATTAATTACCTTGGCATACTGTGTAGAAGCCATAAGTATGGAGCTTTGGCTATCTTGAAGAATATACGTAAGTTCTTCTTCTTTTAAAAAAGTATTAATCGGTACAAGTATGGCACCTAATTTAGAGACGGCAAAAATTGTATAAATAAATTCTGGAGAATTACGTAAAAAAAGGGCTACTTTATCATTCTCTTTCACTCCTTTTTGCTCTAAAAATCCTGCTAATTTATCTACATTTTCCAATATCTCTTTATACGTAATTTTTTCATCATTTACAAAAAGTGCTGTTTTGTTTTTACGCTTCTTTGCTTGAAAAGAAAGAAGTGCATAAAAGTTATTAAACTTATATTTCATCTTAGAACTCGTATGCCAAACCTAATGTCGTGAGGAATGCTCCTCCTCCACTCAATGTACCACCTTTTGCCAGGATTGCGTTGTCTGCTACACCAGGGGTTAAAGAGAGAGATTCTTTATCGGTAATAAGACAAGAAGCTCCCCATGAAAGTTTTTCATTTTGTTGATATCTAAATCCTAAAGAAAAAACTTTTGCATCACTATCTGCTAGTTCAAATCCTATGGTTTTAAGAGGCACAGGAGATTCATCAATACCCACTCCCATCATCGCAGTGATTTTGTTGTCCATTTTTACAGTAAGCCCTAAACGAAAACTATTGACATCTTTCCATTGACGTGCAAGAGGTGTATCAAACAAGTTAATCAGATTTTTTTGTATACTTCTATCATATTCAAAATCAAGATTTTTATAAGAAGACCAATAGGTTCTTTCATATTTAAACTCTAATGTTGTTCTATTTTCCCAGGTTTTTGAAATAGCTACATTGAGTGCCGCAGGAAGAGGCACTGTTACGTCCGAATTATACTGTTGTCCCACTTTGCCAAAATAGAGGTTAGCTTCACCTTCTTCTTTTAAATCAATATTAGAGCGATAGGTCATAGCAACATGTATATCTTCGCTTGGTTTAAACAATAGTGCTAAGTTGTACCCAAACTCTACTGTATCTCCCTCCATCTCTCTTTTTACTGGAGCAATAATCCCTCCGTCACTTTTTACTATCCCTTTACTATATACCAAACGCAATCCTCCACCTAGAGAAAATTGTTCATTTATTTTATAAGATACTACTGGATTTAATTCAATATTTTTTAAAGTAAACTCTTCTGCATACAGTTTTTGGTAAGGTGTTTTCCATCTTTTAGTAAGTCCACCAGGTACGACCAAGTTTATTCCCCATCTCCAATTATTGATAGGTTTTGAGATATAAAAAAAAGTAGGAATAGGTAAATTTTCTTCTTCTGATTTACCCGAGACTGGTCCATTACTATAAGTTTGGGAAGGAAGATGCACAAGCGATATATCTCCTTCTATATATTGTTTATCTCCCATAAATGCCATAGCAGCAGGGTTATAATATGCTGTATCTGCTCCCATTGTATGTGCCACATATGCATCACTTAATCCAATGGCATTTAATGATTGCTCTGGCAATTTATATCCTCCTGCTAAAAGCAAACTGCTAACACCTAAACTTAATACTATTATATTTTTTATCTTTTTCATTTTTTAATACCCCACTGTATTTTTTCTAGTTTGTGCAAAAATATTTCCTGCTACGCCATATGCAACAGAAGCACATTCTGCATGTTCCAGCAACTTAGGTAACCCCATTGTCTTTTCCACAGGAAGTAATGCTATATTTTTTGCACCCATTGCACTCATTGTTTTTACCGTAAGCGTAGAGAGTGCATATGGAATAACCTCATCTCCTTGACAATGCATAAAACGCACAGCTGTTTTAGGTACCCAGTTGTGTAGATTGTTTTTTTCTGTTGCTTTTACAAACCAATGGTTTGGATTGGTAAAAAAACCTTGCACAAATAAAGGATTAAAAAGCCCATCTGCTCCTGTCGTCTTTTTTATTAATTTTGCATCAATTTGTGTACGCACTTTTGAGCCATCTAGTAGTCCTTCTAAGGTCGATGCATAAGGTTCATTAATGACAGACGCTACATCTTGATCATACGTAAGTGCATATGCATAACCTACATCTGCCATAAACGAAGGCACAGAAAGTGTTGGTGCGCTTAAGACCTTTTTTGCCATAAGTGTTAAAGCATAAGGTCCAGCCATTGGGGCAGCCATAGTCACAGACATCTCTTCCTCTTTTTCTATTTTTTGTAGCGTGGCTAAAGCTGCATATCCTCCCTCGCTATACCCCGTAAGAAATAGTTGTCCATTTAAAGTAATGGCATTCTTCAAAGCAAACTGTTTTGCAGCTTTTATAAAATCAACCGTTGCATTGGCCAACGATTTTTTAAGCACAAAAGGATGATAATGTTTATTCGAATCTCCAAACCCTATATAATCTGGCTGAAGCGTAACAAAACCAAAAAGTGATGTTAAAATGACTGAAGATCCAGAAGGAGCATTGTTTAGGGATGCTAGTTTTGTTGGTGATTCTTGGTTAGCAAAGATAGTTCCATGGTCATCACTAACCATAGAAAGACCTAATTTAGTATAGACTAACGCAGGTAAGCCCTTAGGTACGACCATTAATCCTGATGCTTCAACACTATCGCCTTGTTCATCTGTAGTAGTATAAGGAATTTTATATGCTTTGTATCCATATACTGTCGTGTTATTGTCTACACCCGATATACCAGACTGAAGAAGACTTTTTTTAATACTTTGTCCATCTAAATCAACAACAACTTCACCACCATTTACTGTTTCGTTATCAGGTTGGTCTAAATTACCACATCCACTTAACAGTACTATAGCGCCTATTCCTATGTATTTCACTAATTTCATCATTATTTTCTCCCTTTTGAAGATTTTATCCCAAATGGTGCAATCATAATTGCTGAATATTTTGGGTTATGTTTCAATCAAAGCATAGAGTGCTTTAATCTCCTCTGTCCAAATTGACTCATCAATTGTCTCTAAGATGAGTGGTATATCATCCATATGGTTATCGTTCATGATATATCTAAAGGCATCCCAACCTATTTCACCTTTACCCAAAGATTGGTGTCTATCCACCCGTGAGCCCAAAGATGGTTTTGAGTCATTGAGATGCATACCCATCAAATATTCAAAGCCTACAATACGTGAAAAATCATTCATCGTTTTATCATAAGACTCTTTAGTTCGCAAATCATATCCTGCGGTAAAAGTATGACAGGTATCCAAACATACACCCACCCTACTCTTCTCTTCTATTCTATCAATAAGATATGCTAAATGTTCAAATTTGTATCCCAAATTACTTCCTTGTCCTGCTGTATTTTCTATGACAAGTTTTACTTTTGAATCTTTTGTAGCTTCTATAGCAATATTCATCGATGTAGCAATCACATCAAGACAATGCAATTCTACTTGCATTATTTTATCAAAATATTCAGGATCTTTTTTAGGTATTTTAACCAAATGCGATCCTGGATGAAAATTAAGTTTATCTAAGCCTAAAATATGACATCTTTCCAGTTCATCAATAAATGCTTCTCTAGATTTTTCAAGTTTTTCAACTTCTGGATGTCCCAAATTAATAAGATATGAATCATGTGGCAAAATATGCTTAGGCAAAATACCCGAAGTCTCTAGGTTAGTGTGGAATGCATCAATGGTTTTTGTCTCCAATGGTTTAGATTTCCATTGTCTTTGATTTTTTGTAAAAAGGGCAAATGCCTTTGCACCTAATGCCATGGCATTGAGTGGAGCATTTTGTACGCCTCCACTTGCACTTACATGCGCACCTACAAACTTCATCCATCCATCCTTTTTATTTTTATCTTTATGTCATTTATTGTATCATGAAATAGTATTTGCTTATTTAAAACACTATAGTGTATCTCATATTTATTTGAATTTCTTATACTTTGTGTAAAGCCGTTACGCAGTTTTTTTAATCCTTTTCCATCAAATATCTTTTTCCCTCTAAAAATAGTATCTAATATATCTACGGGATACGTAGCACTTAATACTTTGGTATTAAACTGTTGTTTATCCATACACGTCAATAGACTCATACATACACTATCTTTAGAAATTTCTAATGCCATAATCGCTTCACCACTTCCATAAATTTCTATTTTCATCTCATCATTGTTTGTATAAATAAATCCTAAATCAGCATATTTAAATGTTGGTGTTTTAAATAAAATAAATGCACTTTCTTGTTTTGTGTATACCTTATCCATACATCCGTTTAAACTAAATCCCACAAAAAAAATCAAATATATTTTTTTTAGTTGCATCCTAAACTCCTGATTTTTTTACTATTATACTCTTAATTTAAGAGTTATTTAAGCACCCTATCTATATAATTCCGTCCACAAGTTACTGATGGCCCCATCGTCTAACGGTTAGGATCCATGGTTTTCATCCATGTTATAGGAGTTCGAGTCTCCTTGGGGTCACCATTTAAAACTTGTTGTTTTATGTATTTTGTTGGCCCCATCGTCTAACGGTTAGGATCCATGGTTTTCATCCATGTTATAGGAGTTCGAGTCTCCTTGGGGTCACCAACTTAACATAATTATACTTCATAACTCAAAAGCAACCAATTCACCTTTTTTAAGCCTAGGAATAATATCTGTTTTAATTTTACGTATCATAAAACTTTTTTTTGCAAAAGGGATAGCCTGATCAGCTACTATACGCTTAAGTTTCATCTCATAATAACGGCTTAAAAATTTACCCAAATCTTTGATTAACTCTTCTTCACTCATCACGTGTGCATCTTCGCTCATAGATAATCCTAAAAGGAGTGGATTATCCTTTTCATTTCTAAGTATCGCTTCAAATAGAGCACGATGCTCACCAAACATCTTAACATCTACCACATTCAATACGATGTCGATGAATGCTGGTTTTTCTAACAATGTTTTTAAAATACTTAACGGTATAGAAGTATTATCTGTTCTTTGAACAAATCTATGTTTAACCTGAGCTGCATTCGTCTGTTTTCCAAAAAGTGCTTCAGGTACTCCTAGCACTGTTGCTGCTAAAGGAATAGATGCATCTTTTACAATGGGAGATAGTCCATCTAAAAACTGCTTTAATGCACCAAATGCTGCTTCTTTTGCACGAGGGTCGTGTAAGTCATATCCCTCACAGGTTTTCTCAATGACAAAGGAAATAAGTGGTTTAGCCTCTCTTAATAGTATAGCTACTCTTTCACTTTCTCCTTTAGCAATAAGATCAGCAGGATCCTGACCATCAGGAAAAAGCACTACGCCACCATCAAATCCTGCTTTACTTAACATATCTGCTGCTTTTAGTGCGGCCGATATACCTGCCTTGTCTCCATCATATGCTAAAATTATTTTGGGTTCACCTTTACGTAAAATCGGTAAATGTTCTGTGGTTAATGCTGTACCCATACCTGCTACAGCTTCTGTAAACCCTGCTTGATGAAACATCACAACATCCAGATATCCCTCACACACAATAAGTTTTTTATTTTTATAAATACTCTCTTTTGCTAAATGATAGCCATACAATAATCTAGATTTATTAAAAAGTTTGGTTTGAGGCGAATTAATATATTTTGCAGGGTGGTTTGTAATCGTACGCCCTCCAAAACCTACTATAGCTCCAGAAGCAGCGTAAATAGGAAAGGTAATGCGTTCAACCAATCGTGCATAAAACCCTTGTGCATTTTCGCTTTGGGCAATCACTCCCGCTTCTACTGCTTTAGGCATTGAGAGCAAAGAAGTTTTTAAAAATTGCATCACTTCTGTGCCTGAGGGAACATATCCTATACCAAAACGTTCAATGGAGCTTTGACTGATACCTCTATTTTGTAAATATTGCATAGCTACTTGATTTTGATGCAAGTTTTTCACATACCACTGTCCTATTATTTCAAGCACACGTTTTGCATCAGAATAGTCAGAACTTCCTTTGGTATAGTTAAGAGAAAAATTAAACATTGAAGCAAGTTTTTCTATAGCTTCTGGATAAGTTAGTTTTTCTAATTCCATTAAAAATTTAATACTATCTCCACCCACACCACAGCCAAAACAGTGATATATTTGTTTGGCTGGACTTACCACAAAAGAGGGCGTTTTTTCTCCATGGAAAGGACAATTTGCTTTGTAATTTGCTCCTGCTTTACGTAACTCTACAAAAGAGCCTACTACATCTACAATATCAATACTGTTTTTAAGTGATTCTATCGAAGCATTATCTATCATACTAAAATTATATCTAATTAGATATAATTTAAGATATGAATGTTAAGGATATACTTGGAACAGTTTTTACCTGCTTACAATGACCCTCTTTTTAGTATACTGCTTATAATTGTTTTAGGACTTATTATTGCTGTATCTACTTATGGTTGGGGGATTTACAAACAACAAAAAGAAGAGGGAAATTTATTAAAATTTTTAGATAAATTTGATGCTTCTGAATGTGTACTTGATACCCATTCTATGCCCTATGAACCTCATATGTTTAAGCCCCTTGCTTTACTTGCTAAAGCATTTGAAAATGTAGGAGAATACCATAAAGCTATCTCCATTTATCTCTATCTTATCAAACATACGCCTGACACCTTAGGTAAATCTGAATTGCTTGAACGCTTAGGTACGACCTACTTACACGCAGGATTTTTAGAACGTGCCAAAAGTATTTATCTTGATATTTTACGCAAACATCCTCGTAATACGCAAGTACTTTATGAGCTGGGTGTTGTGTATGAAATGACCCAAGAATATGACAAAGCCAAAGAGATGTTAGACCCACTTGAAGTGCTTGAAGAAGATATTTATACCCTTGAAAAATTTTTGGATTTTTCACATATTACTAACCAAAAAGAGATACCTTCTTTAGAAAAAATAGACCGATTGAAACAACTTTTGTCTGATGAACCAAAACTTTATAGACAAATTGTTGCTGCTCTACTTAAATTAGATACCAAAGAAGCATGGAAAATAATAGACTCTTCACGAATGAAAGAGATACTTGATATCCTTTGGTTTTTACCCTATTCACAACTCGATTTAGATATAATCACAGCCGATACACGGCTAAGTATTCTGTACTATGCCAAAGGCTATTTGCAGACACCTATCAACCCCAAAGAAAAAAGTGATATCTTTGCACTTGATATGTTAGCTACAGCAAAACACAATGGATTTGAACATGGGGATTTACACTTCTCATACCTATGCGAGAAGTGTAAACAGAGTTTTCCTATTGGGTTTAGTCGTTGTCCAAATTGTATGGCAATACACTCTGTAAAAGTTGAAGAAAATATTGGAAAAGTAAATGAAAAAACAGATTACTCTCTACTCTGATGGCTCTAGCTTAGGTAACCCTGGTCCTGGTGGGTATGGTGGAATTTTGGTATTTAAAGATACCCGTAAAGAGTACTTTGGTGGTGAAGCGCATACTACCAATAATCGCATGGAACTTCAAGGAGTCATAGAGGGCTTAAAACTTCTCAAAGAGCCTTGTGAGGTAGAAGTCATCTCAGACAGTTCTTATGTTGTAAAAGCGATTAACGAATGGTTAGAAGGATGGGTGAAAAAAAACTTTGCCAAAGTTAAAAATGTTGATTTATGGAAAATTTACTTAGAAGTTGCACATTTTCACCATGTACATGGCACATGGGTAAGAGGACACAATGGACATCCAGAAAATGAACGCTGTGATATACTTGCACGTACTGAAGCAGAAAGAATCAAACAAACACTACAGGAGAATACCTAATGAATGACTACAGTCACTTAGAACAACGACTGAATTATACCTTTGAAGATAAGCAATTGATTATTGAGGCTTTAACCCATAAAAGTTACAAAAAGCCTTACAATAATGAGCGGCTTGAATTTTTAGGGGATGCTGTACTTGATCTTATTGTAGGAGAATATCTTTTTGATAAATTTCCTAATTCAGATGAAGGAATTTTATCTAAAATACGTGCATCTCTTGTAAATGAGAGTGGGTTTACACTTTTAGCCAGAAAGTTGGATCTTGGTAGCTATATTTATCTTTCAATTGCAGAAGAAAATAATAACGGTAGAGACAAACCCTCTTTACTTTCCAATGCATTTGAAGCTGTAATAGGTGCTGTGTATCTTGAAGCAGGTTTAGAGACTGCCAAAAACATTTCCATCTCTCTTTTAGAATCTTGTCATCCAAAAATTGATTTACAATCTTTGTCAAAAGATTATAAAACTGCTTTACAAGAATTAACACAAGCCAGTCATGGCGTAACCCCTCAATATGAGCTTTTAGGATCTTCTGGACCTGACCACAAAAAGGAGTTTGAGATTGCTATTATTCTAGACCTAAAAACCATTGCTACTGCAAAAGGAAAAAGCAAAAAAGAAGCCCAACAAAAAGCTGCAAAAATTGCATTAAAGGAGTTAAAAGCATGAACACCTTTGGGAAAAAACTGACTCTCACTACTTTTGGTGAATCACATGGTAAGGCACTTGGGTGTATTCTTGATGGTGTACCTGCTGGATTACACATAGATGAAAATTTTATACAAGCAGAATTAGACCGTAGAAAACCTGGAAAATCTAAACTTGAGACTGGACGTAAAGAAGAGGATAAAGTAGAAATACTTTCAGGTGTTTTTGAGGGTATTAGTACTGGTACGCCCATAGCTATGATTATCTTTAATACCAATCAAAAAAGCAAAGATTATGATAATGTCAAAAATCTTTTTCGTCCAGGACACGCAGACTTTACTTATTTTCATAAATATGGTTTGAGAGATTACCGCGGAGGGGGACGAAGCTCTGCACGTGAAACTGCTGCACGTGTAGCAGGTGGTGCTATTGCCAAACTCATTCTCAAAGAATTAGATATACACATAGAATCTGGCATCTGTGAAATTGATGGCATTCAAGGCAAAACTGAAGATTTTAACCATGCAAAAACCTCTAAGCTTTATGCCCTAGATCCACAAGTAGAAAAAGCACAAGAAACAGCTATCTTAACAGCAAAAAATAACCATGATTCTGTAGGAGGTGTTGTGCTTACCCGTGCCACAGGTGTACCCATAGGACTAGGTGAACCCCTTTACTATAAACTAGATGCCATACTTGCAGAAGCCATGATGGGCATCAATGCAGCCAAAGCAGTAGAGATAGGGGAAGGAATAGCAAGTTCACATCTCAAAGGAAGCCAAAACAATGACCAAATTACCTTAAATGGCTTCAACTCCAATCATGCAGGAGGGATTTTAGGTGGGATTTCTAATGGGGATATCATTCGCGTAAAAACACACTTTAAACCTACCCCTTCTATTTTTCAAGAACAGCACACCATCACCACTGAAAATGAAGCATTAAAATTTAAACTTAGTGGGCGTCATGACCCTTGTGTTGCATTACGTGGCTCAATAGTCTGTGAAGCAATGATGGCACTTACTTTGGCAGATATGGTATTGCTTGGCATGGGTAAAAAAATAAGTCATTTAAAAAGCATTTATAAAGGATAAACCATGAAAAAAATTTCTCTAGGTATCATAGGTCTACTCATTGTTGGTCTTGTTTACTATGTCTTCTTTGGTGCTTCTCAAATTACCCAAGAGATAAAAAAAGAGCTCAATACAGAACTCACACTTCTTCAAAAAGAAGGATTTATCATAGAAGATAGAGAAATAAAAGATAAAAGTGAGCACTTTGTACTTGTATTTAATGACCCTAAAAAAATTGCAAAATTTTTTACACAAAAAGGCATACCCTTTAGCCTTGAAGATGCTACGCGTTTACAAGGCTTAAAAGTCGGTATGGATGTTCACTATCTTCCTGATACTTCTTCTGCTGTCAGTGTCGATTTATACCCTCTTGTACCACCAAATGCTTTACACACATTAGTACAGAATCAAACAGATGAAAAATCATTTGAACAATTAAAAACCTTACTCAAGAAAAAAACATTTCTTCTGCATCTCTCTATCAATACATTAGGTACCAAATTTAAAGGGAGCATAAAAGATATTGATGAAGTGTTGCAGGGCAAAAAGGAGATGACGCTTCATCTACAAGGTATGCATTTTTCTGGCACACTTAAAGACCATACTATTCATGATGCAAAACAAGAACTAAAGCAATTACGTATTGGTCTAAATCAAGACATTTCTTTTGCTTTACATGATGCTACAAGTCATTATGAACATACTGGAAGCACACCCTACGACTACATTACAAAATATAACATAAAACATCTAGAAATCAAACAAAATCAAACGTTTAATCTTTTAGCCAATACTCTTTTGATTGATTCTAGCTCTCATGTAAATAATGGTCTCTCGTCTGCAAATATCACTAGCATGATTGAGCAAATCGCATTTGAGAACAATGGTAAAAAAACATTACTTAATACTTTTGTACTCAAAGCCAAAACAGACAATCTTGATGTAAAAGCTTTTGAACAACTACAACATACTTCTGCTGAAGATACACAAAAGATGAATGCACTCTTGCAAACACTTATCTCAAAAGGTGTAAACGTTGAATTGCCTACACTTTCTGTAGATTACATTGAAGAACAAGGCAAAAATATAGGTGGTTTTCATATAGATAGCAAGATACATATAGACAAATCACTCAATGTCACAGCACTCCAAAACAACCCAATGGCAACCCTCTCTGCTATAGATGCAAATCTTAACATCAATCTCTCAAAAGAGATTTTTAACCTCATTGCACAACAACCCAAAGCAATGTTAGCCTTTATGCTTTTTACACCTAAAGATGTAGGAGATAAAAAAGTATTTACCATTGATATCAAAAAGGGCAAACTTACTGTCAATGGTATGGCAGTAAATTAAAAAAGCTTTGGTTCATCAACTCCCTTTACCTTAAAAGTCTTACGGTGAATGGGACATCTATCATGCTTTATCAGAGCATCTATATGTGCTTTGGTGCCATACCCTTTATGTTTTTCAAAGCCATAAACAGGATACTCTTTTGACAACGCAATAATCTCTCTATCACGCGTCACCTTAGCCAAGATACTCGCAGCTGATACCTCTTGTACTTTATCATCTGCCTTGACCATCGTCGCAATATTTTCTACCCCAAAAGTACTGTTGCCATCAAACAAATAGTTAGCATTGGGTAAGTGCTGTTGAATGGAGCGTAAACCTTGCTGTAAACACTTTGATATTCCTAGTTCATCTACCTGTGCAGCAGAAAAAGATACGATGTGATACTCACTATTGTCTATTATCAAAGGATAAAGCACCTCTCTTTTTTTTTCCGTCAACTTCTTAGAGTCCATCAACCCCTCAACCTCCCCAGTCAACACCACCCCAGCCATCACCAATGAGCCCGCCAGGCATCCACGTCCTGCTTCGTCTATGCCACAGAGGGGTAAATTAGTCATTATATTTCTCGTAGGGTGCTGTTGCCACAGCACCTTGAATTTTACATTTTTGATTATATTTCATAATTTATAACTTATTTATCATGACCATATTGTGGTATATTTTGCATATTATTTTTCCTTTTTAAAATTTCTTTTTTCTGACAATCTTTGTTCTGCTATCGATACTTCCAATAAACTAAGAAATTGTTCTTCTAATTTTTCACTCACCCTAAAACTAGCTTTTTTTGCACTATAATAAATTTCTAATATTTCATCTTCAGGTAAAGATTTTTTCTTATGGTTTAAAAGAAGCAACCCTAAAAAA